>CANFIC010000285.1 GCA_947446685.1 Burkholderiales bacterium | reverse complement strand
GCTTTGCCGGCCCCTTTGGCGGCTATGCCTGCGCGCCGGTCGACTGCATCGATTCATCCCGTGAAGATCTGGCGGCGCGCGTGCGCGAGTTGACCGGCGGGCGCGGCGCCGACATCGTTTTTAATACGGTGGGCAGCGCCTATTTCGAGGCCGCCAACCTGTCGATGGCCAAAGGTGCGACCCAGGTCTTTATCGCCACCCATGACCGCGCCGTGCCCTTCGACATTTTTTCCTTTTATCGAGGCATGCACAGCTATGTCGGCATCGACTCGCTGGCGCTGGACTGCGTGGCGGCTTCGACCTTGCTCGACGCCATGCGCGCCGGCTTCGAGCAAGGCCGGCTCAAACCTTTCCCGGTGACAAGGACTTTTTCACTCGACCAGGCGGCCTTTGCTTACCGCGCCGTGCTCGGCGGTAGTCCCGACCGCATGGTGCTCAACCCCTGAATCGAAAGCTGACCATGCATGTCACCCGCATCGAACAAGCGCCTGCCTATGAGGCCCCCAACCATATCGACATGCGCTGCTTGCGCCTGCAAGGCAAGGAGGCCGGGCCGTCGCAGCAGATGTGGATGGGCATGAGCCAGTTGCTGCCCGGCGGACATACCGGGCTCGACGCCTCGCCGATGGAAAAACTCTATCTGGTGCTCGAAGGCCGCTTGCATGTGATCGCCGAGCAGGACGGCCTGCAGCAAGAGCAGGAACTCGGACCATGGGATTCCTGCCGAATCGCGCCGGGTGAAAAGCGTCAGCTGGTCAACCGCAGTCCGCGGCCCGCCGTGGTCGTGCTGGTGATGCCGACCAGCGCACCGACCTGACCCAGAATTTTTCCAGGAGACAACCGCGATGCCATGCCCAGCCCTGACAACCCGCCGAATTTCGGCCGCCTTGATCTTCGTCGCCAGCAGCCTGTCCGGACTGTCGGCCGGCGCCCAACCTGACTGGCCGCAAGGTCAGGCGATCAGATTCATCGTGCCCTTTACCGCGGGCAGCGGAACCGACATCGTGGCGCGGCTGCTCGGCGAAAAGCTCGGCCCGGCGCTGGGCAGCAATGTGGTGATCGAGAACAAGCCGGGCGCTGGCGGCACGATGGGCGCAGCCCTGGTGGCCAAGTCGGCTGGAGACGGCCTGACGCTGCTGATCCATTCGGCCGGCCATCTGGTCAATCCCGCGATCTACCCAAACCTCAGCTATGACACGCTGAAGGATTTTTCCGGGGTCACGCCGCTGGCGGCCCTGCCCAATGTGATGGTGACTTCGCCCGATCATTTCAAGGATGTGAAGGATCTGATCGCGCAGGCCAAGGCCAAGCCGGGTATGTTCAATTACGCTTCCGCGGGCAATGGGTCGGCCACCCATATGAATGCCGAAGTGTTTCGCCTTGCCGCTGCGGTGCAGGCCCAGCATGTGCCGTTTCGCGGTACGCCTGAAGCGATGACTGAAACCATCGCGGGGCGCATCGACTGGTTCTTCGCGCCGCTGGTGTCGTCGCTGTCGCTGATCAAGGATGGCAAGTTGAAGGCGCTGGCGGTCGGCACCGCCAAACGCTCGAACGCCTTGCCGCAGGTTCCCACCACCGTGGAAGCCGGCGTGCCGGGCTCGGAGTATCAGTTCTGGGTCGGCTTGTTCGCACCGTCGAAAACACCGCGACCGGTGATCGAGCGCCTGCAGGGCGAGATTGCCAAGATCATGGCCTCGACCGAGGTCAGGGATAGGCTCGAAAAACTTGGCGCCGAAGCTTTCGTGATGCTGCCGGCCGACTTCGACCGCTTCATCATCAGCGAAACTGCCAAGGCGCAGGAAGTCGTGCGCAAGGCCGGGCTCAAGCTCGATTAAGGCCTGCATCGTGAAAGCTTCGGGAGTGACCTTGTTGAAAAAATCTTTGTTTGTCTTGCTGCTGGCCTGTTCGCTATTGCCAACGGCCTGGGCGCAGAGCCCGTCGAAGGCGTTGAATCAACTGTTCGAGCAGGAATGGGAGCGCAATTTACGCGACCGGCCTGAAGCAGCCAGCTACCAGGGCGATCAGCGCTTCAATGACCGCTGGTCTGACTTGAGTCTGGCGGCCTTTGCGCGCCGCGAGGAGGCCGATCGGGTGGCGCTGCAGCGCTTGCAAGCGATTGATCGCAGCGCTTTGAGCAGCGCCGAGCAACTCGACTACGACACCTTTGAATGGCAGCAGCAGCGACTGGTCGAGCGGCAGAAATTCCGCGAGCATCTGCTGCCGATCAGCCATCAAGGCGGGCCGCAAACCGCAGACGGCATCGCCGAGGTGATGCCTTTTGCCAACCTTGCCGATTACCGTAACTATCTGGCGCGGATGGTGGCGCTGCCGCTGCTGGTCGACCAGGTGATCGCGCTGATGCAGGAAGGTGTGAAAGCCGGCCTGCTGCCCCCGCGGGTGCTGATGAACCGGGTGCCGGCGCAACTCGCCGCACAGATCGTCGATGACCCGGCGCTGAGTCCGTTTTATCGCCCGTTCAAGCAATTTCCTGCGGCGATTCCGCCGGTCGAACAGGCCCGGCTGCAAGCCAGCGCGCAGGCCCATTTGCGCGACCAGGTGATACCAGCTTACCGGAAGCTGCAGGCCTATTTCCTGCGCGATTACCTGCCCCTGGCCCGCTCCAGCATCAGCGCCACCGACCGTCCCGATGGCCAGGCCTATTACGACTTTCTGGCGCGCTACTACACCACCACGGCGATGGGCAGCGAGGCGATCCATGCGCTGGGTTTGAGCGAAGTGGCCAGGCTGAGTGCGGCGATGAACCTGGTGATGCGCAGCACTGGTTTCAGCGGCTCGATGGCGGCCTTCCAGAACTTCCTGCGCACCGATCCGCGCTTCTTCCGCAAGACGCCTGAAGATCTGCTCGCCAGCTATCGCGCGGTGGCCAAGCGCATCGACCCGGAGCTGGTGAAGGTCTTCAAGACCCTACCGCGGCTGCCCTATGGCGTGCGGGCGATTCCGGATAACGTGGCGCCCGATACCACCACCGCCTATTACCAGGGCGGGGCGGCCGACGGCACGCGCGCCGGTTACTACTATGTCAATCTGTACAAGCCCGAGACCCGACCGACCTGGGAGATGATTCCGCTGACCCTGCATGAAGCGGTGCCAGGTCACCATTTCCAGTTCGCCAGGGCGCTGGAATTGCCCGGGCTGCCGATGTTCCGCAAGACCGCTTATTTCGTCGCTTATGGCGAAGGCTGGGCCTTGTATGCGGAACAACTGGGCTACGAAATGGGGCTCTATGACGATCCCTATGACCGCTTCGGCCAGTTGACATACGAGATGTGGCGCGCCGTGCGCCTGGTCGTCGACACCGGCATGCATGCCAAGGGTTGGAGTCGTGAACAGGCAATATCCTATTTCAAGGCCAATACCGCCAAGACCGAGCAGGACATCGTCAATGAAATCGACCGCTATATCGACACCCCCGCCCAGGCTCTGGCCTACAAGATTGGGCAGTTGAAGATCTCGGAGCTCAGGGCCATGGCGCAGCGCGAGCTCGGCGCGCGCTTCGATCTGCGTGAATTCAACGATGCGGTGCTCGATACCGGGTCGGTGCCGCTGGCCGCGCTGACCCTGCGTATTGAAGCCTGGATCAAGGCGCGCCGCTGATCAACGCTACGATCGGGGTAGCGATAACAGTGAAAGCCCGCATGAATGCAAACCCGTTGAACCGGCGCGATGCGCTCGCATTTGCCGCCGCCGCCTTGGCCGGACTACCGATCGCAGCGCGCGCCCAGTCGGCCTGGCCCAACAAGGCGATCCGCTTTGTTGTGCCTTTCGCCCCCGGCGGCAGTTCGGAGATCGTCGCCCGTGCGACCGCGGTCGAGTTGGCCAAATTGCTGGGGCAGAGCGTCTATGTCGACAACAAGCCCGGTGGTGCGGGCAATGTGGCCATGGGCGAAGTGGCCCGCTCCGATGACCAACACACGGTGATCCTCGGCCATATTGGCACCCTGGCGGTGAATCCCTTCATCTTCGACAAGCTGCCTTATGACGCGGAGAAAGCCTTCCGTCCGATCTCGCTGCTGTCCAAGGTGCCCAGCCTGTATGTGGTGCGCCCCGATCTGCCGGTGAAAAACCTGACCGAGCTGATCGCGCTGGCAAAGTCCAAACCCGGCAGCTTGAACTATGGTTCAGCCGGTAATGGCAGTGCCGGGCATCTGGCTTTTGAATACCTGAAGATGGCCAGCAATATCTTCGTGCTGCATGTCCCGTATCGTGGCACCGGCCCGCAGCTGACCGATTTGATGGGCGGGCGGCTCGATGCCGCCGCCGTCGGCGCACCGGCGGTGATGCAGTTCATCAAGGCCGGCAAGCTGCGCTGCATCGCCACCGGCAGCAGCCAGCGGCTGGCGCAATTGCCCGATGTACCGACCGTGGCCGAACAGGGCTTTCCTGGTTTCGAGATGACCCAGTGGTACGGCATGCTGGCTCCCGCATCGCTGCCACAAGCCCATGCCGACAAGTTGTCAGCCGCGGCGGCGCAGGCGGTCAGGGACCCGGCGGCAGTTAAGTTGCTGGAAAGCGAAGCTGCGCTGGCGATCGGCAGCAATGCGGCCGATTTCGCCCGCTTTATCGAGCAGGAAAAGCTGCGCTGGAAACCGGTGATCGCGCGCGCCAGGATCAAGCCGGACTGAGGCAATTCTGGCGATCCGAGTTTTTTATCCCGGCAAGGATGACCCGATGAGCGATGACCTCCGTACGCTGGACGCAGCCGCGCTGCAACAGCTGCAAAGCTGGGTCGGCAAAAGCGAGACGCTGAGCGACGAGATCAACGCCGCACCGGTGATCGCGATGTCGGCGACGCTGGACCGCGATGACCCGGAACCGGTAGCGGGGCTGTCGCTGCCGGCGCTATGGCATTGGCTTTACTTTTTGCCTCGGCACAAGCAGTCTGAAATCGGCTCCGACGGCCATGCCAAGCGGGGTGGTTTTCTGCCGCCCGTGCCTTTGCCGCGCCGCATGTGGGCCGGTGGCCGCCTGCATTGGCAGGCGCAAAATCCGCTCAAGCTGGGCGACAAGGTGCAGCGGGTTTCCAGCATCGAGTCGGTCACTCACAAGTCAGGCCGCAGTGGCGATCTGCTGTTCGTGCTGGTCAAGCATCTGCTGCATAACGAGCAGGGGTTGGCCCTGACCGAGGAGCATGACATCGTCTACCGCGCTGCGGCAAGGC
>CANFIC010000284.1 GCA_947446685.1 Burkholderiales bacterium | reverse complement strand
TTGCCGCTTGCGGCGGCAGTTCGACCAATCCAAGCATCAGTGGTTTGGCGGCGACTGGCGCGGCACTGGCCAATGCCAGCGTAACGGCCAAATGTTCGTCTGGTCCGACGGTCACGGGCATGACTTTTTCAGATGGCAGTTTTTCAATTCAACTCACCGGCTCGCAGGCCATGCCTTGCCTGGTTCAGGTCAGCAACGGCGCGGTGACTTTGCATGGGTTTGCTGTCGATGCCGGGCGCATCAACGTCACACCGCTAACCGACTGGGTGATCGCCAAGGCCATAGGGGTTGACGATGCAGTTGCCTTCGCCAGCTTCGACGCGGGTAAAGGCGCTGCCATCAAGGCCGGCCTGGATCAGGCCAAGATCTATGTCAAGACTGAATTGACCGCGCTGACCGGTGGCGCCTTGTCGGGCGATCCACTCACCGGCTTGTTCAAGATCGGTGATGCTGACGACAAGTTGCTTGACGGCTTGACTGCTGCACTGACAGGTGCCGGAAAGACATTCGACGACCTGCGCCTGGGCGCTGTCCTGGGGCTTCCGCTGAGGGCTGCAATGGATCGCGGCACGCTGGTTGATCCAGCCTCGCTGTTGACCACGATGACCGCCGCCCAGATCGACGGCGCGACATTGGCCAGCGGTTTGCAGGCGATCTCTGGCAAGGCCAAGTGTGATGTCAAGCTGGTGGCTTTGAACTACAACACCGTCGGCGTGAAGGGCGAAAAGACCAATGCATCTGGCGTGTTGCTGCTGCCGACCGGAGCCTGCAATGCTGCAGCCGGCTTGGTGGCTTATGCCAAGGGCACCGATGTGCAGAAACCCCGCACGCTGGCCAATCCGGCCGACTCCGAGACCTTCCTGCTGGCGGCGATCTACGCTTCGCAGGGCTATGCCGTGGTGGCCACCGATTACCTAGGGTTCGCAAAATCAGCATATCCGTACCACCCTTATCTGCATGCGGATTCCGAAGCGAGTTCGGTGATCGACTCGATCCGGGCTGCAAGGCTTGCCGCAAAGTCGAACGGCGCCGCTCTGTCAGGCAAGGTAATGGTGACGGGTTACTCGCAAGGCGGGCATTCTTCGATGGCCGCACACCGCGCGATTGAACGTGACAACGGACGTGAAATCAACCTGGTTGCCGGCGCTCATCTGGCCGGCCCTTACAACCTGTCCGGATCGTTGAAACTTCCCAACGCGATCGCCGGGTATCAATTTTTTGTGCCTTATCTGGTCACGGCCTGGCAAAAGGCTTACGGCAATATCTACAGCAGTCCGTCGATGGCCTTCAAGCTGCCTTACGACAGCTACATCGATACCTTGCTGCCAAGTCCTACGCTGAACTACACCACGCTCGTTACCAGCGGCAAGCTGCCGGGTGCTGCAGGCGAAACGCCGAATCAGGCAAGGGATGCGATGTTCCAGGCGGCGTTCCTGGCTGATGCTCAGACCAACGCGAATAGCGCCTTGTTCCTCGCCGCGAAGAAGAACGATCTGCTGGGTTGGAGTCCGAAGTCCAGGTTGCTGCTCTGCGGCGGTGCCGGCGATCCGACGGTACCCCCCGCCGTTCATCAAGCAGTGATGAAAGCTGATTTTGACAGCCGCAGTCTGCTCAATGTGAGCAGCGTTGACGTCGACGCCTATGTGCAGGGCGTTTACGGGATTGGCGGCAAAGCGCCGGCTGATCCGGCCTCAACGGCTTTTGCGACCTACTACGGCAACTATCATGGCAGCTACGAGCCGCCGTTCTGCCATGCGCAGGCCAAGGCGGTTTTTGATCTCGTGAAGTAGCCGACTTCAGGCCAGCAGGCGCGGCGGCTGTCAGGCAGAGACAGTCCTGGCCTGCTGCATGTCGATGTAGCCGGCCACCACCTTTTCGAGTGCGTCCTGCCGCAGCGTGCGCATGCCTGCTCTTGAAGCTTCGGCGAAGATCTCGGCGGTCGGTGCGCGGGTCTGGATCTTGCGTTTCATGTCGCCGACATTCTCGAGAACCTCGTAAATTCCCATGCGGCCCTTGTAACCCCGGCCGGAGCATTGATCGCAGCCGCAGGCTTCGCGGATCGAGATTGCTTCTTCCGGCCTAGCCGCAGCGGCGGCAGCAAGCAGGCGCTGCCGGCCTTCTTCCGCCGTGATGGCTGTGCCGGTCACATATTCAGCGACCAGTTCATCGAGTTCGCGGTCGGTCAGCACCCTCGTCGATGCGCAGTGCTTGCATAAGCTGTGGACCAGGCGCTGCGCCACGATGCCGATCAATGAATCGCCGAAGTTCAAAGGATCCATGCCAAGATCAAGCAAGCGGATCACAGATTCGGCGGCTCCATTGGTGTGCAAGGTCGAAAAAACCAGGTGACCTGTCAACGAAGCCTCGATGCAGACCCTGGCGGTTTCCTCATCGCGGACTTCACCGATCATGATGACATCTGGGTCGGCTCTCAAAAAAGCTCGCATCGCAACTGCAAACGTCAGTCCGATCTTGCTATTGACCTGCAATTGACGCAAACCCGACTGGGTGATTTCAATCGGATCTTCGGCTGTCCAGATTTTCCGGCTGCTGGTGTTGATCTCACTGAGCAAGGAGTGCAGGGTGGTCGTTTTTCCGGATCCGGTCGGGCCGCAGGCCAACAGAAGGCCATATGGATGGCGCGACAGCCGCTTGACTATTTCGGCATCACGGATCGAAAAGCCCAGTTGCGCCAGCGGAATCGGCTTGCTCGATGCGAGCAAGCGCATCACTACATCCTCAAGGTTGTCATGGGTGGGCAGGATGGCGACACGCAACTCCAGCTTGATCGTGGAAAAATCGCCGAAATTGATTTTTCCGTCTTGCGGCCGGCGTCGCTCTGAAATATCGAGTCGGCTCATGACCTTGATTCGGGACACCATCGCCGCACGCAAGTCGAGCGGCAGCTGCAGATAGTCCTCTAGATCGCCATCAATCCGGAACCGGATTTTCGACGGCTCCGATTCAACATTGGCTTCGATATGGATGTCGGAAGCCTTTTGCCGATAGGCATCGGTGATCATCCGTTTGACCAGCAGCACCACGCTGGAACGTTCATCGATGGCGTTGTTTGGAACCACGCCACCGTCAACCTTGATCTCCTCCTGTGCCGAAGCCAGCAAGGCCTGCAGGTCCTGGCTCTTGCCGTCTATCCCACTGGAATTGTCTGGTTGTGGCTTGTCGGACGTCCTGGATTGCAGCTTGATTTCCCTGGCGATTCTGGCTTCAATTTGAGATTTTTCGGCCCAGACCAAGGCCACATGGCTGCCAGAAATGAGGGTCAGGCGATCTTCAAGCTCACGATGCATCGGCATCGCTGACGCAAGATAAAGCGTCCCGGCAATCGACCCCAAGGGTACGGCAGCATGTTTGAGGGCCAGCGCCCAGGGAATTTTTGTCAGGGCAGCTGTTTCAACCTGAAACGCATCGACATTGACCTCCGGTGTCTTCACCATATAGGCCCTGACATGTTCGAAATCGAATCTGAAGGACTCTGATTTGGCCAGTCTTTCGTCAATATATTCGCGCAGCTTGCCTGGTTTATCGGCCAGCATGTTCTGCAAGGTGGACGAATCGATCAACTTCAGCTCCAACATCGCTTGAGCCACCGGCAGCATCGGCTTCCAGCGCGCCGTCTCAAGCAAGGCCGCCAACTCCTGCATCGTCCTGGCCGGGAGGCTTGCCGGCTGCGCCTGGCTTCCTTGAATGACTGCGGCTAAAGGCAGATCAACGCTTGGCGGTGTCGATGAAACATTGTTGTTGGTGCGGTCGACACGAATGCTTTGCAGGGAATTTCTCGGAATCCACTGCGCCTTGAAGCGAAAATCATCCTGCTTGACATAGAGGTAGACGCCACCGGCCTGTTGGTTGATATAGCCAAGGGTAATTCCTGCCAAGGTCTTGCCATCGATGAAGTTGGCCTGGAACTGCAATTCATTCTCGGTGGCTTGTCCGGTCATGCTCTCGGGTTGGCTCGCTTCCAGCAGCAAGTTGGCACAAGCCAGGCTGCGGACGGCAACGATGGGGAGCTTGATTTCTCGCCCCATGTAGACCAGCTGGAGCTCAGATCCTCGCGCCGGAATGTCGCCCACCTTCATCAATGCGTGGATCAGTTGCCCGTCGAGCAGCTGAACTTCCACCTTCGTCATCAAAGCCTCTGCCTCGACGGATGCAAAACGCAATCTTGAGGGCAGAGGCCAGTTCATCGTTGCTGCGGCATCTTCTAACGCTCTATCGACAGGTCGGCAGCGTCGGGCATCTTGCCGGCCTTGAGTCTGATCTGTAGCGAAAGGTCGGTCTTGGAATCGGCGTAATCAATCGCCTGGGCCAATGAAATATAGCGCCTTGTGTAGAGGTCATACAAGGATTGATCGAATGTATGCATGCCGAGATCGTTGCTTTTCGCGATCGCGGCCTTGATCTGGTCGATCTGCCCTTTTTGAATCAAATCGGAAATAAACGGGGACTGCAGCATGATTTCGGTGGCTGGAATCAGACGGTCATCGCTGCCGTGGATCAAGCGCTGCGCAATCACCGCGCGCAGGTTCAGCGACAGGTCAAGCAGAGTCTGTTTCCGGGATTCTTCCGGGAAAAAATTGATGATGCGCTCGATCGCCTGATTGGCATTGTTCGAATGCAATGTCGATAAGCAGAGATGGCCGGTTTCAGCGTAATTCATCGCATGTTGCATGGTCTTGCGGTCGCGGATTTCGCCGATCATGATCACGTCCGGAGACTCGCGCATCGCATGCTTGAGGGCATCTTCGAATGAACGGGTGTCAAGGCCGACTTCGCGCTGGTTGACGATGCATTGCTTGTGCGAGTGAAGAAATTCGATCGGATCCTCGATCGTCAGGATATGTCCGGAACTGCTTTCATTGCGCGAGTCCAGCATGGCAGCCAACGTGCTTGATTTGCCTGAACCTGCGGCCCCGACCACCAGAATCAGGCCGCGCTTGATGATGGCGAGTTTTTGCAGGATCGCCGGCATCTTCAGCGACGCAACTGACGGGATGCTGTTCTTGACATAGCGGATGACCATGCTGACATGTCCGCGTTGCAGAAAGACATTCAATCTGAAGCGCCCGAGTGAGTCGATGCCCACGGCCAGGTCGCATTCCAACTCGGTCTCGAATTGACGCATCTGCGCCTCATTCATCATTGAATAAGCGAGCTCCTTGACGCGGGTTGG
>CANFIC010000283.1 GCA_947446685.1 Burkholderiales bacterium | reverse complement strand
TTCTACCCGGTGCAGTACGAGGGCGAAGAGCTGAGCAAGAACGTCTTCTATACCGGCGCGGCGCCGAACCAGCAGGCGATCCCGGCAGTCGAATATCTGATGAGTAAAGATGGCGGCTCGGCCAAGCGTTTCGTCCTGCTCGGTACCGACTATGTCTACCCGCGTACCACCAACAAGATCCTGCGCAGCTTCCTCAAGTCCAAGGGTGTGGCCGATGCCGACATCATGGAAGAGTACACACCATTCGGCCACAGCGACTATCAGGGCATCATCGCCAAGATCAAGAAGTTCTCGGCTGAAGGCAAGAAGACCGCCGTGATCTCGACGATCAATGGTGACTCGAACGTGCCTTTCTACAAGGAACTTGGCAACCAGGGCCTGAAGGCCACCGATGTGCCGGTCGTCGCCTTCTCGGTCGGCGAAGAAGAGTTGCGCGGTGTCGATGCCAAGCCGCTGGTCGGCCATCTGGCGGCATGGAACTATTTCATGTCATTGAAGAACCCGGCCAATGCCGAGTTCGTCGCCAAGTGGAGCGCTTATGCCAAGGCCAAGGCGATCCCCGGCCACAAGGACAAGCCGCTGACCAATGACCCGATGGAAGCAAGCTACATCGGCATCAATATGTGGGCGCAGGCGGTCAAGAAAGCCGGCAGCACCGACACCGACAAGGTCATCGCCGCCATGTCGGGGCAGACCTTCAAGGCGCCGGGTGGCTTCACCTCGACGATGGACGCCAAGAACCATCACCTGCACAAGCCGGTCTTCATCGGCGAAGTCAAGGCTGACGGTCAGTTCAATGTGGTCTGGAAGACGCCAGGCCCGGTCAAGGCCCAGCCTTGGAGCCCTTTTATCCCCGAGAACAAGGGCAAGAAGGACGAGCCGGCTTCGAAGTGAACTGAAGCGGGGCTGTGAACCACGGCCCTATCGTTGAAAACCCCGCAAGCAGGTCAGTCGCCTGCTTGCGGGCTACCGTGAACTGCATGCTGCCTCGCTTCTTTTTGTTCTGTCTTGTGTTGTGCATGGCCCCGGCCCAGGCCTTGTCCACGGCCCAGGCGCGAGCGATCGCCGCTGGCGAGACCGACTCGCGTATCGCTGCCCTGAACCAGGCCGCTGCCCAGGCTGAGCCCGACCTGGCGGCCTTTGTGCAAAGCCTGCTCGACGATGCGGTCAAACTGACACCCGAACAGTTGCTGCGGGTCTCCGGCAACAGCGTCACCGATGCGATCACCGGCCAGATCGCCAGCCTGCCCGAAGGCGCCGAAGACGTGGTCAACAACAACCGCATGCGCGGCGCCCTGCAGGCCGCATTGGCCGCATTGCAACTGTTGTCTCCCGATCTGGTGGCGCGTCGCGCCGCAGTGGCCCAGATGAGTCAACAGACGCTTGATGCCGGCCAGTTGCCGCTGCTCAGTCGTGCGCTGGCTGCCGAAACCGATGCAGGTTTGCAGTCCAGCCTGGCGCTGATGCGTGCGGCGCTGCTGATCGAAGCACCCGAGGCCACCAGTCGGCTCGAAGCTGCGCGCCAACTGGCCCAGGCGAGCGACCCGGCGGTCAAGAGCCTGCTGATCGCACGCATCGCGGTCGAGCCGGACATCGCGGTCCGCTCGGCCTTGGCGCAAGCCTTGTCGGGTTTGGAGCGGCGCCTTGCCTGGGGTGAGCGGTTGGGCCTGCTCTTCACCGGCATCAGCCTGGCGAGCATCCTGCTGCTGGCTGCGCTCGGCCTGGCGATCAGCTACGGCTTGATGGGTGTGATCAATATGGCGCATGGCGAGCTGATGATGGTCGGCGCTTATGCGACCTGGCTGGTGCAGAACGCCTTTCGCGCCTGGCTGCCCGGCGCCTTCGACCAATATCTGCTGCTTGCCGTGCCGGCTTCTTTTCTCGCTGCGGCGCTGGTCGGCGCGCTGCTTGAGCGCAGCGTCATCCGCTGGCTCTACGGCCGGCCGCTGGAGACGCTGCTTGCCACCTGGGGCATCAGCCTGGTGCTGATGCAGGCGGTGCGGTCGCTGTTCGGCGCGCAAAACGTGGCGGTGGAAAATCCGGCCTGGTTGTCGGGCGGTGTCGCGGTGATGGGCAACCTGACGCTGCCGTTCAACCGCATCGCCATCATCGGCTTTGCGCTGCTGGTGCTGGCCGGCGTGGCCTTGCTGATTGCCAAAACGCGCCTCGGGTTGTTTGTCCGCGGCGTCACGCAGAACCGCCGCATGGCGGCCTGCATGGGCGTCAACACGGCGCGCATCGACACCTATGCCTTTTCGCTCGGCGCCGGCATTGCCGGCCTGGCCGGATGCGCCTTGAGTCAGATCGGCAATGTCGGCCCCGACCTGGGGCAGAGCTATATCGTCGACGCCTTCATGGTGGTGGTGACCGGCGGGGTGGGCCAGCTCGCCGGCACGGTGATCGCTTCGCTCGGACTGGGCTTGCTGAATAAATTGCTGGAAGGCTGGGCCGGTGCGGTGCTGGCCAAGATCATGGTGCTGCTGCTGATTGTCGTGTTCATCCAGAAACGACCGCAAGGCTTGTTCGCCATGAAGGGCAGGAGCGCCGAATGAACCCAACCGCAAACGCTACTCGCTCCCAAGCCCTGCTACCGACCCGGGACTGGCTGCTGATGCTGGCCGCCTTGCTGACGATCACGGTGCTGGCGCCGCTGCTGAATCTGCTGGTTCCAGATGGCCATTGGCTGCACCTGAGCGACTACGGCGTGGCGCTGATCGGCAAGATCATGTGCTATGCGATCTGTGCGCTGGCGATGGACCTGATCTGGGGCTACACCGGCATCCTGTCGCTCGGGCATGGCCTGTTCTTCGCGCTCGGCGGCTACGCCATGGGCATGTATCTGATGCGCCAGATCGGCCGCGACGGCAACTACCAGAGCGAGCTGCCCGACTTCATGGTTTTTCTCGACTGGAAGAGTTTGCCCTGGCATTGGGCCTTCAGCGATTCCTTTTTCTTCCAGATGCTGGTGGTGCTGATCGCGCCGGCGCTGCTGGCCTTCGTCTTCGGCTTCTTCGCTTTCCGTTCACGCATCAAGGGCGTGTATTTTTCCATCATCACGCAGGCGCTGACCTATGCGGCGATGCTGCTGTTCTTTCGCAATGAAACCGGTTTTGGCGGTAACAACGGCTTTACCGATTTCAAGCGTATCGTCGGCGTGCCGCTGGCACAAGGCAGCACCCGCATGCTGCTGTTCATGCTCAGCGGCCTGACCCTGCTGGGCTTTTATCTGCTGGCGCGTTTCATCGTGCAGAGCAAGTTCGGCCGCGTGCTGCAAGCGATCCGTGACGCCGAACCCCGTGTGATGTTCACCGGCTACAACCCCTTGCATTACAAGCTGGCGATCTGGACCTTGTCGGCGCTGATGTGCAGCGTTGCCGGCGCACTCTATGTGCCGCAGGTCGGCATCATCAACCCGGGCGAGATGTCGGCGGCCGCGTCGATCGAAATCGCGATCTGGGCGGCAGTGGGCGGGCGCGCGACGCTGATCGGGCCGATCGTCGGCGCCTTTTTCGTCAATGGCGCCAAGAGCTGGTTCACCCAGCAGTTTCCCGAAATCTGGCTCTACTTTCTCGGTGCGCTGTTCATTGCGGTGACCTTGTTCTTGCCTCAGGGTATTGCCGGGTTGTTCCAGCGTCCGGGCGGGATTTTCGGCCTGTTCAAACGCCGGGAGAGCCGCCAATGACGCCCGATCTGCTCGAAGCCGGCGCGGTCAAGCGTCAGCAATACCAGGCCAAAGTCGAAGCCAGCAACTCGTCGGGCGGACGCGCAGCCGCCTTTGGCCGCGTGCTGACCCCGGGCCTGCCCGATTTCGCCCATGGTGTGGCGCTCTATCTTGACGAAGTCACGGTCAGCTTCGACGGTTTCAAGGCGCTGAATTCACTCAGCTTGACGATCAACCTTGGTGAGCTGCGCTGCATCATCGGCCCGAACGGCGCTGGCAAGACCACGATGATGGATGTGATCACCGGCAAGACAAGGCCCGACAAGGGCAGCGTCACCTACGGCCAGAACATCGACCTGCTGCGCCTGCGTGAAAACGAAATCGCCGGCATCGGCATTGGCCGCAAGTTCCAGAAGCCGACGGTGTTCGAGCAGCTGACGGTGTTTGAAAACCTCGAGCTCGCGCAGCAGGCCGACCGCAGCCCGCGCGCCAGCCTCTGGTCGCGGCTGTCGGGTGCGCAACTCGACCAGATTGCCGAAATCCTGACGCTGATCCATTTGCTCGGCGCCGCGCAGACCCAGGCCGGTCTGCTCTCGCATGGCCAGAAGCAATGGCTCGAGATCGGCATGCTCTTGATGCAAAGCCCGACGCTGCTGCTGCTCGACGAGCCGGTGGCGGGCATGACCGACGCAGAAACCGAACGCACGGCCGAGCTGTTCTTGTCGCTCGAAGGCAAGCATTCGCTGGTGGTGGTCGAACATGACATGGCATTCGTCGATCAGCTGACCCAGGGCCGCAAGCAGGTCACGGTCCTGCACGAGGGTTCGGTGCTGGCTGAAGGCCTGCTCAGCGAAGTGCAGGCGAACGAGCGCGTGGTGGAGGTCTACCTTGGCCGATAGGACATGAGATGTTGAAGGTCGAGCAGATCCAGCAGTATTACGGGGGCTCGCATATCCTGCGCGGCCCCTGCTTTGAAGCGCGCATGGGCGAGATCACCGTGCTGCTCGGGCGCAATGGTGTCGGCAAGACGACGCTGCTGAAAAGCCTGGTCGGCGTGGTGTCGGTCAAGAGCGGCAGCATCGCGCTGGCCGGGGCCGAGATCAGCCGCGAGCCCTCATTCATGCGCGTGCGCCGGGGCATCGGTTATGTGCCCCAGGGCCGTGAGATCTTCGGCCGCCTGACGGTCGAAGAAAACCTGCTGCTCGGCCTGGCCAGCAAGCCCGCCGGTACGAAGATTCCGCCGCAACTGTTCGAGCTGTTCCCGGTGCTGAAAAAGATGTTGCAGCGCCGCGGCGGTGACCTGTCGGGCGGCCAGCAGCAGCAGCTGGCGATCGCGCGCGCGCTGGCGGCTGCGCCCAGACTGCTGATCCTCGACGAGCCGACCGAAGGCATACAGCCGAGCATCATCAAGGACATCGGCGTGGTGCTGCGCCAGTTGGCTGACGAAGGGCTCGAAGTCGACGGCCAGCGCCAGCGCATGGCGGTGCTGCTGGTTGAGCAGTATTACGACTTTGCCGCGCAGTTGGCCGATCAAT
>CANFIC010000282.1 GCA_947446685.1 Burkholderiales bacterium | reverse complement strand
GTCTTTGAGACAGATCCGAACAAGTGGTTCGTGATCTCACCGAAGGCAGCGACCTGCACGGTCTGCCACGATTCGAGCAAGGCAATGGCTCATGTGACGACCTTCGGTGGCTCGGCGTTCGGCGAAAAGACGCAGGCTCAGGTTGCTGCGATGCCGCGTGAGTCCTGCGATGACTGTCATGCTCCCGGCGGGTTCAAAGGTGTCGACGTAATCCACGGTCAGAAGTAAGCCGCGCTGCGGCAATGTCAATGGGGGGGTCGTTGCCGGCTCTCCCATTTTTCATTGCTGCGGCGAGTTGACTGCAAGTTGAATATTGAGTCTGTGCTGGAGGGATTCGAATGCGAATCAAGCAATTTTTGGCGCTGGTCGCCATTGGATTAATCGGCGTGTTCGGGCAGGTACAGGCAGCGCCCGAGCTCACCGGGTCGGCGTTCTGCGTGTCGTGCCACGACGACGAAGATCTGCCCGATATGAGCCAGTCGGCACATGCGCCGAGCAAGAAACCGCCAATGGCCGCAGCTCAGCTGGCGCTGAGCCTCAAGGCGATGGGCGACCAAGCCGATGCGCGAACGCCGACTTGTATCACCTGCCATGGCGCGAGCGAATTGCATGCGCGCAAGCCTGCCAATGTCTCCGAGCGGCCCAAGCCGGACAAGATTTTCAGCAAAAAATCAGCCCTGCCCGCGACTGAGCGCAGCGCCGTCTGCCTGAGCTGCCATGACAAGGATGCGAGTCGCCTTTTGTGGTCGGGTAGCCAGCACCAAGGCGCTGATGTCGCCTGCAACAGTTGTCACAAGGTACATGCCAACAGCGACAAGACGCTGACCCGGGCGACTCAGACAGACACCTGCTATGTCTGCCACAAGGGTCAGCGCGCGCAGATGAGCCGGCCATCGCACCACCCGGTGCCTGAAGGCAAGATGAGTTGCTCCGATTGCCACAACGTACATGGCTCGGCGGGTCCGAAGCTGGCCAAGCGCGACAGCACCAACGCAACCTGCTACAGCTGCCATGCCGAAAAGCGCGGACCCTTCGTGCATCAGCATGAGCCGGTATCCGATGACTGCATGAACTGTCATGCCGCCCATGGCAGCATGGTGCAGGCGCTGCTGAAGGCGCGGCCGCCGATGCTTTGCCAGCAATGTCATACACCGCACGTGGCGGGTGGCGTCGGCGCATTGGGTGGACAGCCTGGCGTACGCACGCCTGCAAGCCCTGGTCAGTCGGCTCAAGTTACAGCGCTGTCGAGCGGCAAGAACGTCGTGAACATCTGGCAAGGACGCAGCTGCATGAACTGCCATACCCAGGTACACGGCTCGAACAATCCGTCAGCCACCAACCCCACGCCGCAGTTCATGCTGCGTTGAGAAGTCGGGAGAAAAGCAATGACCCCTATGGTTCTTACATCATCCAGATTCAGCAAGACTGTCCTGGTGCTCGCCATGCTTGCGCTGCTCGAACAAGTGCACGCAGTCAGCAATGACAGTGAAGTTTCGATCAACGTTGGCGTCGGTGGATTGCAGGGCGAGCGAGCTGACCGTGCCAGGTTCGGGCAGTACAACGGCTTGCGCACGGGCAGCTCCGGCATCGGAATCCTTGATTTCAATTACCGGCGCAGCAACGAAGAAACAGATCAATTGATTCTTTTCCAGGGTAGCAATCTGATGGGGGAGAGCCGCGAGCTCGACTTGCTCTGGAAGAAGCAGGGCGACTGGAAGTTCGGCGCCACCTATGGCGAGTTGGTTCGCTATGACCCGAACACGATCACGACCTCATTGATCGGTGCCGGCACGACCACGCCGCAGGTGTCACCCGGGGGTGCCAGCTCCGATCTCGATCTGAAGGTCAAGCGCACCAAGCTCGGCTTGTCGTTCTGGAAGTCGATCTCCCCGGACGTTAATTTTGAGCTGAGCCTGAAGACCGAGAACAAGGAGGGCGCGCGTCTGTTCGGCACCGGCATCAATTGCCCGTCGGTGGTGGCTCCCGGCTGCCGCGGCACGACCGGCATCAGCACCGGCTGGGCTTTGCTGATGTTGCCCGAACCGATCAACTCGAACCACAGCCAAGTCGAAGCGCGGCTGAGCTATGCCGGCGCAAAGCTGCGCCTGAGCGGCGGCTATTACGGATCCTTTTTTAGCAATGTGAACGCCGCGTTGTCGCCGAATGTGCCCTCCAGCCTGAACAATCCGGTCGGCACGCTGCAGCCCTTGAACACCGGCCTGCAGGCGATCCTGAATTTGCCGCTGGCCTTGGCACCCGACAATCAGGCGCATCAGCTCGATCTCATTGGCCTGTATTCGCTGACGCCGACCACCCAGCTCAATTTCAAGCTCGGCTACTCGCAGGCCTTGCAGCACCAGAATTTCGCAGCTTCCGGTTTCACTGCTGCGCCAGCGGGTGTCAGTGATCTTGGAGGCAAGGTCAGCACGACGCTGGCGCTGGCCGGCATCAGTTCGCGGCCGGTGCACAAGCTGTCTTTGCGCGCCGATGTCCGCTATGAGGAAAAAGACGATCAGACGCCGATCGCTCTTTACAACATCGAAGACAAATCGACTTACACGAACCGACAGATCCCCAATACCAAGGTGCGCGCCAAGGCGCAGGCTGATTACCAGTTCACCAGCGAAATGCGTGGCACGCTTGGCGTCGATTTTGAATCGATAGACCGGGGGGTGTTCACGGCCACCAGCGCCCTGTCGGGTATCAGCGCGTTGCGCCAGAAAACTGACGAGTCGCGCCTTCGCCTCGATTTGCGCCGATCGATCGGCGAGACGCTCAGTGGATCAATCGGTGTCGAGAGCAGTCGGCGCGACGGTTCGAACTGGCTCAAGGACAACAGCGGCACTGGCGTGACCGAGGTCACCGACTTGAACAATCCTGCCACCGCATTTGCGCAGACGGCGATTTTCATGCCGACGCTGGCCAATCGTCTGCGCGACAAACTAAAGCTGAGCGTCGACTGGCAACCGAGTGAAGCGATCGCGCTGCAGTTGAGCGCTGAAGATGGGCGCGACAAGTTCAGCTCGCCGAGTCAATATGGGCTTGAGCGCAGCAGCATGAACTCGGTGACTTTAGACGCCAATATCGCGTTGTCGGAGAACTGGGCAATCAATGGCTATCTGTCTCAGGGGCTGCAGACACTGCACCAGTCGCGCCCCGCTGGCTACATCATGTCGTTCAACAATACCAGCACCAGCGCCGGCATTGGATTCACCGGCAAGCCCAGCGGCAAGTGGGAGTTTGGCGGTAACCTCGGTCATACTGATGACCGCAATGTCTACGCGCAAACGCTCGATGCATTTGCCGATGCGAACAGCGTCGCCTTGCTGGCTTCGACCGGCGGGTTACCCGACATCGTGTTTCGTCAGACATCGGTCAATATCTTCGGCAAGTTCACGATCGACAGCAAGGCCTCGCTGAGGGTCGATCTGCTCCATCAGCGCTCGCATCTTGCCGACTGGACTTGGGGCTATAACGGTGTGCCATTTGCCTACTCGGATGGCTCGACAGTCTGGCAAAGCCCGAATCAGGCGGTGACGATTTTGATGCTGACTTATAGCTACAAGTGGAAATAGCGCAGCGATGCAACAAACCGGCCGGATGACAACTGCATGCGTAGCCAGGCGGTTCGTTCTGCCGGCAGTATCGCGCAGACAGCAGGGCTATTGATTTCAAAATACCTGATCAGCCAGCGTTTCTTGTCCCCCGCCGGTGCATATTCCGCCACTTTCGCCAGTGGTGCAGCGCAGCGTCAATTTGACATTGCTGATAGTTGCCGATGCGCTGGCAACAAAAAGTTCATGTAACTCGCTGTAACCCTGCTGAAGTCCGCATCAGGGGGCGATTTGTCGGCCATTGCGGCCCATAATCGGTTTCCTGTAATTTTATTTCAGCGAGAGTCCGCCATGTCCCGTTCTACCAAAATCGTTGCTACTCTGGGTCCGTCGTCGTCGACGCCGGAGATTCTGGAGCAGATGATTCGCGCGGGCGTCGATGTCGTCCGTTTGAATTTTTCGCATGGCACGGCGCAGGACCATATCGGCCGAGCCCGCATGGTGCGTGAAGCGGCCAAGGCGGCGGGCCGGGCGGTGGCAATCATGGCCGATCTGCAGGGACCGAAAATCCGCGTCGGCAAATTCGAGAACGGCAAGATCCAGCTGGTCAATGGCGCAGCTTTCGTTCTGGATGCGAACCGGGTCGAACTGGGCGACGAGATGGCAGTGGGCCTTGACTACAAGGAGTTGCCGCGCGATGTAAAGCCCGGCGACACCTTGCTGCTCAACGATGGCTTGCTGGTGCTGACGGTTGAAGCGGTACGCGGCGAGGCGGTGCATACGGTAGTCAAGGTCGGTGGCGAGTTGTCGAACAACAAGGGCATCAACAAGCAGGGTGGCGGCTTGACCGCTCCGGCGCTCACCGGCAAGGACATGGAAGACATCAAGACCGCGATGAGCTTTCAGGCCGAATACCTGGCGGTGAGTTTCCCCAAGAACGCGACCGACATGGAGATGGCGCGCCAGTTGGCCAACGTGGCCGGCGAACCCTGGCGCCACAAGCCCAGCCTGATTGCCAAGATCGAACGCAGCGAAGCGATCCCGAATCTGGAAGCGATCCTGAAAGCCAGTGACGGCATCATGGTGGCGCGTGGCGACCTGGCGATCGAAGTTGGCAACGCAACCGTGCCGGCGCTGCAAAAACGCATGATCAAGATGGCGCTGGCGCTCGACAAGATCACCATCACCGCGACGCAGATGATGGAGTCGATGATCGTCAACCCGGTGCCGACCCGCGCCGAAGTTTCGGACGTGGCCAATGCGGTGCTCGACGGCACCGATGCGGTGATGTTGTCAGCCGAGACTGCGGCAGGCAAATTCCCGGTTGAAACCATTGAACAGATGGCGGCGATCGCGCTGGAGGCCGAGCGCGCCGAATTCATCTCGCTCGACACCGACTTCGCCGGCCGTCAGTTCGGGCGCATCGATCAAACGATTGCCATGGGTGCGCTTTTCACCGCCTACCACCTCGGCTGCAAGGCGATCCTGGCATTGACCGAATCGGGTTCGACCGCGCTGTGGATGAGCCGGCACCGGATCCAGGTACCGATCTATGCAATGACGACTCAGCCGCTCAGTCAGCACAAGATGGCGCTCTATCGCAATGTGCGGCCCTTGCTGATGCCCGAATTCAAGGATCGTGATGAGGCCTTGAAGGCGGC
>CANFIC010000281.1 GCA_947446685.1 Burkholderiales bacterium | reverse complement strand
GCGTTTAAAGTCAAGAGACTTGGATACGGTCACCCGCATCCAGTACTCATCCTCAAACGCCCACGCTTATCGGCTGTTAATTTTTAAAGAGCTGCTCTACTCACCGGACTCTCGCCCCGCTTTCTTGCTTCACCACCGACTCATTCGCCAGCAGCACAGAGCTGAGATTATGACAGATTTTGTTCAAATCCGTCAAGCACTTTCGAACATTTCGTTCTCGGTGCCGATCTCTACCTCATCTGGTTTGAACCCCGCCTTGGCCTTCGCGTTTGAACTCCATCGCGAAGAAGCTTTTGTTCAGCCCAGCCTTAGACTGTAGCATGAAAGTTCAGCCTCGGTCCAGCTTCACTGCGAAATAGTTGTTGAAGTCAACGCTGCCGTCCAATAGCGCGGAACTCTCAACGCACTGGTACCCGCTGTGAAGCGAACACCCTACCCGCCTCCTGCTGCGGGTCTTCGCTCGCCAGCACTCCAGGCAAATGCGCCGCCAACTTCGTCGCGTCTACCCGCAAGACCCTCTGCTTCACTGAGGGGATCTGCGACGGATGCATGGAAAAACTGCGCAAACCCATCGACAAGAGCAAATCGGTGAATGCAGGGTCACCTGCCATCTCGCCACAGACGCTGACCGACTTGCCAGCCAGTTTTGTTTGGGAGATGACCAAGGCCAGCAGTTGCAGTACTGCGGGATGCCATGGGTCGTAGAGGTGCGCGACGGCCTCGTCAGCGCGGTCGATAGCCAAGGTGTACTGGATCAGGTCATTGGTGCCAATCGAGACAAAGTCGATATGCTTGAGCAGCAGGGGAAGCATCATCGCCGCAGCAGGGATTTCAATCATCACGCCAACTTCGACCTTGGTGTAAGCATGACCGGCATCGTTGAGCTGTTGTTGAACCTTCTTCAGTGACTCCAGAATCATCCGCACTTCACTCAAGTGCGCCACCATCGGAATCAGCAGTCGCACCTTGCCGAACGCGCTGGCCCGGTAAATGGCGCGCAGTTGTTTGCGGAACATGCTGGGCTCCGCGAGACTCCAGCGGATCGCGCGCAAGCCCATCGCCGGATTCAGGACATGCTCATGCCGCAACTCGCTGGCACTCATGCGATCGAGAGGCTTGTCAGCCCCCACGTCAACGGTACGTATCGTGACCGGCATGCCAGCCATCGCCTCGACTGCAGTTTTGTAGGCCAGGAATTGCTCTTCTTCGCTCGGCAATTCACTGCCGCGGTTCATGAACAAGAACTCACTGCGGAAAAGCCCGACGCCGGTAGCACCTGCCTTGACTGCAGCCTCGGCGTCGTTGGGCATTTCGATATTGGCGTGCAGTTCGATACGCTCGCCATCCAGCGTGACTGCTGGCGTGTGACGCAGCCTCGTCAAGCGCGCCCGCTCCAGTTCGCTCTGACGCTGACGAAAACGATATTCCTCCAGCATGATGGGCGAAGGATTGACGATTACGGCGCCGGCATCGCCGTCGATGATGACCCAGTCGTCCTGCCGGATCAGGCGCGAGGCCTCACGGGTGCCAACCACGGCTGGAATATCCATGCTGCGCGCAACGATGGCCGTATGCGAGGTCTTGCCGCCGATGTCGGTGATGAAGCCCTGGAAGATGCTGCGTTTGAACTGCATCATGTCGGCAGGCGCGATGTCTGCGGCGACCAGCAGCAGCGGATCTTCGCCAGCAAAGTCACGCTGCACGATGCTGGCGGCGTCTGACGTCAATTTTCCTTGCTGACGCGCGAGGGCACCCAAAATACGTTCGACCACCTGCTCAAGGTCGGCTTTGCGCTCGCGCAGATAGTCGTCTTCCATTTCATCAAATTGGCGCGCCAGCACTTCGAGCTGAGCCGACAAGGCCCATTCGGCGTTGTAATGACGGTCAATGATCCACTGAGTGGTCGCTCCGATCAGGGCGTCGTCATGCATCAACATCAAATGCACGTCGAGCAGCGCAGCCAATTCATGCGGCGCATCGGCAGGCAACTCGTTCTTCAAGGTCTCGAGTTCAATGGCGACTTCATCACGAGCACGCAGGACGCGTTTGATCTCTGTTTCAGCATCGGCTGCCTGGATGTAGTAATGCGCTACATCCATGCGGCTGGATGCGACCAGCACAGCGCGCCCTATGGCGACGCCCCGTGAAACCGGAATACCAAAGACTTGAAAGCTCATGCGCCGACTGTAGCAGCGCGAACAGGGAGCTCAGGCCTTCTTCATGCCGCAGAGAAGCCGGCGATAAGCCCCGACTTGACGGCTGAATTGAATTACTGTCCTTCGCCGAACTTGTCGTTCACCAGCGCCGTGATCGCGTCTTGCGCGGCCTGCTCATCGACGCCATCAGTTTCCAACTCGACTTTCGATCCCATGCCGGCAGCCAGCATCATCACACCCATGATGCTCTTGGCATTGACGCGGCGGTTGTTACGACTCATGAACACCTCACACTTGAAGGTCCCGGCCAGTTTGGTCAATTTGGCAGAGGCGCGGGCATGCAGGCCCAATTTATTACTGATGTCGAGGGTTGACTTGATCATTGAGTCTGGGGAATTAATGAAGATTTCAGGGGCAATTGCCAGGGACGATGCCGGCAGCGCCTCCCTGGGCTGCGCGCAGGGTCAGGGCGGCTAACGCTTCGTCGGCATAGCAGAGCGAGCGCCACAGCATTGGCACGTTGACGCCGCAGAGCAAGCCCACTTGGGGGCCCAGCAAGCGCATCGCCCCATTGCAGGGTGTAGCACCAAAGACATCGGTGAGGATCAATGCTTCGCATTGCCCCGAAGTCGTGAGCAGCGCGCGTGCCGACTGCTCAACCGCATCGGCCGTCATGTCAGGCGTCACATCCAGCGCCGCCAACTGCCGCGCGCAGTCCGGGAACGTGTGCTCGGCCACCGCTTTCAAGGCGCTGGCCAGCGGTGCATGGGCAATCAAAAGCAGAAAAGTCATGCTGAGATTATCAATGCTGCTCTGCTGTCAAGAGTCGAGCCTGATCGAAGCCATGAAGTTCTCCCAAGCGAAATCGTTGGATTTGACGCCTGTCATCACAAGCTGATAGACCAACAGACCGCGCGAGAACACCGCCACTTTGGCTTGCTGCGATGGTGCACTGAGGCTTTGCCACTGCGATTGGCTGTTCGGCGTCATGCCAGGCAGTTGCATGGGCTGAGGCGGCGCAGCGGTCGCAGCGAGTTTGCTGGCTACAGACAAGCGCATTTGCAGCAGGGCCGGAGAGATCTGTGCGGGGTCGGCAAGCTCGGCCCAGGCCAGCGCGAAGCTCAAGCCAGCCGCCTTGCAATGAGCCAATCCCATCCGGCCGGGCTCGGTCGGCGTCGCCGGACGGATGTTGACCTCGGGTTTGCAAGGAAACAAGGCGCGCACGCCCGATTCAGCCGGATTCACTTCGCGCCAATCCAGACCCGGGGCACAAGCGCTCAAGGCAATCAACAAGACAAGCAGAACAGTCGTAGGCAACTTCATTCCTTGATTATCGGAGACGCGAACAAACTAGTCGGCTGTCTACAGCACAATTGCCACCATGAACCATCCGCCTGAGGCGCCGAGTTGCGCCACCAACGCACCACCGATGGCGCTCGCCGGCGTGCGCGTGCTCGACCTGTCCCGGGTTTTGGCTGGGCCTTGGTGCACCCAGACCCTGGCCGACCTGGGCGCCGACGTGATCAAGGTGGAGCGCCCTGATGGCGGCGACGATACCCGCGCCTGGGGTCCGCCCTTTCTGCAAGACGAGCAGGGCCATGACACCGGCGAAGCCGCCTATTACCTGGGCGCAAACCGCAACAAGCGGTCGATCGCGATCGACATCGCCAGCTTGGCAGGACAGGACCTGATCAGGCATCTGGCCAGCCAGGTTGACGTTCTGGTCGAGAACTTCAAAGTCGGTGATCTGGCCCGCTACGGCCTGGACGCAAAGAGCCTGCAAATTGCCAACCCCGGGCTGGTTGTATGTTCGATCACAGGTTTCGGCCAGACCGGCCCTTACAAGGACCGCGCCGGTTATGACTATGCGGTGCAAGGCATCGGCGGGCTGATGAGTGTCACTGGCGAGCGCGACGATCTGCCCGGTGGCGGTCCGCAAAAAGTCGGCGTCGCGGTGGCTGATTTGTTTACCGGGCTTTACGCCAGCGTGGCCATCCTGGCCGCGCTGCGGCACCGCGATGCCACCGGCCAGGGCCAGGTCATCGACATGGCCTTGCTCGACACCCAGGTCGCGATGCTGGCCAACTTGGGCTCCAACTACCTCTGCACCGGCAACACCCCCGGCCGGATGGGGAACGCCCATCAGAACATCGTGCCCTACCAAGTCTTCGAGGCCAGCGATGGCCATTTGATTCTGGCCGTCGGCAATGACAGTCAGTTCGTCAAGTTCTGCCAGGTTGCAGGCCGCCCCGACTGGGCGTCCAACCCGCAATTTGCCACCAATGCGGCGCGCGTGCGGCAGCGTGATTTGCTGGTGCCGCAGATCGCAGCCGTGATCAAACTACGTGCCCGCAATGATTGGCTCGGCTGCCTGGAAGCCGCCAAAGTTCCCTGCGGTTCGATCAACAATCTGGCCGAAGCCTTCGCCGACCCGCAAGTCATGGCGCGAGCGATGATCGTGCCGATGCAGCACCCCTTGAGCGATGGACTCAGGCTGGTGGCAAGCCCCATCAAGCTCTCAGCGACACCGGTCAGCTACCGTCTGGCACCTCCAATGCTGGGCCAGCACAGTCAGGAGTTGCTGCTTGAAGCCGGCTATAGCGCCGCGCAGATCGAGGCGCTGATGGCGCAAGGGGTGGTCGTCTGAGGGCTCGTCCCGGGGTCGAGGGATGGACGCTCCGGGCTGCAGCCGGGACGATGGCGCCAGACCTGCACAGCCATCAAATCAGCCCCGATGATTACTTCCGACCCAGCGACTCTCGCTTTCAGCCAGGCCCATGCCTCAACTTTTGAATCGGCCCGCGGATTTGCTCAGGATGAATGGGGGGATCTGGTGCAGCAACTGGTGGCCGAGGTCACCAGCCCACTAAGTTCAGCGATGGCGCTGATCGGCAAGCTGGCTGCTTCCGGCCAAATCAACCGGCAGGCCATTAAGGCCTTGCGCGACAACGTCGCACAAGCTCGGGATGCAGGACTGGCAGGGCAGCGACTGGCTCGATTGACAGTTGGTGGTCGGCAAATCGCCGGCGAATGCCTGAACCTGACCCAATTGCTGCGCAGCCTGCT
>CANFIC010000280.1 GCA_947446685.1 Burkholderiales bacterium | reverse complement strand
TATTTCGCCCTGGCCAGCGCCGATACGGCCTATTACACCGAGGGCGGGCAGGTGGCCGTTCCGCCGCTGCGCCAGATCGGCAATCCTGACCCTCGAGCAGGCACGAACAATGGTTTCAGCAACGATGGACAGGGCCGTGGCGTCTATGTGCAATGCGCCGACCCAGCGCAGCCTGGCGTTGCAGCGATCCGGCAACTGCTCAAACGCCTGCCTTATCCGGCCTTCAATGATGGCAATTGCGCGCCGGGCAGCTATTACCTGGTCAACAACCTGGACCCGGGTTTCTCTCCGACCGGCCAGTCGCTGCCGGTGACTGCCGATGACTTCCATTTGCCACCGCAGAGCTTGCCCAATATCGGCGAATCGCTCAGCGCAGCAGGGCTTTCATGGCATTGGTACAGCGGTGGGCGAAAGCTCGGCATTGACGCGTCGCGCGACTATTGCGCCACCTGTGATCCCTTGACCAGTTTTACTTCGATCATGACCGGCAAGGACCGGACCAGGCTGCTCGACCTCGGCCGCTTCTTCACCGATGCGCAAGACGCAGCGAGTTTTCCTGCGGTGGCCTTCATCGCACCCAATGATGGCGGTTCAGGCCATGCCGGCTACTCGACGATCGCGCAGTTCGAGAAGCTGGTGCAGGACATCGTCGAGCGGGTGCAAAGCAATCCGGACCTCTGGAAATCGACCGCGATCCTGGTCACTTTCGATGAAGGCGGCGGCTACTACGACAGCGGCTATGTCCAGGCGATTGATTTCTTCGGTGATGGCACAAGGGTGCCGATGCTGGCCATTTCACCCTATGCGCGCCATGGTCGCATCGACCACAACTATTACGACCATGCCTCGGTCATCAAATTCATCAACCGGAACTGGGGACTCGCACCGCTGAGTCAGCGCAGCCGTGACAACCTGCCCAATCCTGTGGCTGATCCCCGCGACCCTTATGTGCCGCTGAATCGGCCGGCTGTCGGTGATTTGATGAATTTGTTCGATTTTTCCAAAAAGCGTTGATTCACCTGAATCTGTTGATATGCAATCACTGAAAATTTGTTTTGTCATGGCAATTTTGATAGCGGCGGGGACTGTGCAAGCCGGAGGCACCGAGCAGGATTGGGCCAATCTGGGCGCTTATCGCAGCAAGAACAGCAGCCTGGGGCTGCCGGCTGTGGCTGAGCGCCGGATTGTCTTCATGGGGGACTCGATCACCGAGTTCTGGCAAGGGCTGGAGCAGGGCGCTCCGTCGCCCAACCGCCATGTCAATCGTGGCATCAGCGGGCAAACGACGCCGCAGATGCTGCTGCGTTTCCGCCCCGATGTCCTCGACTTGAAGCCCTGGGCGGTCGTCATCCTCGCGGGAACCAACGATATTGCCGGCAACACCGGACCGGCCACGGTGGCCGAGATTGCCGGGAATATCTTCACGATGGCCGAACTGGCGCGTGCACATGGCATCAAGGTCATCATCGCTTCGGTGCTGCCGGCCGCGCGTTATCCATGGCAGCCCGAAGCCAGGCCTGCGGCGGAAATCCTGCAACTGAACAAGCTGTTGAAAGGCTTTGCTGCAAGTCATCGGTTTACTTATCTTGATTACTATGCGGCAATGGTTGATGAGCAGATGGGATTGCCGCTGGTTTATTCGGACGATGGCGTGCATCCGAATGTTGCCGGGTACGCCATGATGCGCAAGTTGGCCATGGTCTCGATCAAGTCGGTAGTCGACAAAAGTCGCTTCCGGCATTGATCCATTGCGCCACCCGCCATGGCGCTAATTTGCCGGGAACTGACAAGCAAGATGCCGTTCAACCGAAGCAGCGCAAGCCAATTTTTTGGCGCCGGATATGTTCGGCGGGTGGCTGGCTTGCTCGGCTGTTTGATGCTGAGTTTTCTCATGCTCATGCCTGCAACTGCAGCGGTATCTCCGCCAGCCTCCTTGCAAGTGCTGCATTGGTGGACTTCGGCGAGCGAGCGCAAGGCGGCCAATTTGCTGGCAGCTTATGCGGCGGCAGACAACATCACCTGGATTGATTCGGCGATACCCGGCGGTGCAGGCCTGGCGGCGGTCAAAGTGCTCAGAGGTCTGGTGCTGGCCAACGATGCACCCGAGGTCACGCAGATCATCGGTGCATCGATCGGTGAATGGGCCGAGCTCGGCATGTTGCTCGAACTCGACGTCCCGGCGCAGGCTGGCAACTGGAACACCGTACTGTTTCCCGCCATCTACAAGCTGGTTCAGCACCGGCAGCATGTGGTCGCGGCGCCGATCGGCATTCATCGCATCAACACGCTTTTTTACAACCGGGCTTTGTTTGCGCGCTTCGGGCTGAAACCGCCAAAAAGCTGGAATGAGTTCGAGCAGATCGCGCACAAGTTCCATGCTGAGGGCATCGCTGCTCTGGCCTTGAGCAGCGAGCCCTGGCAAGTCGCCACCTTGTTCGAGAACTTGTTGCTGGCCAGCGGCGGGCAGCAATTGCACCGTGAATTGTTTGTCAAGATGAATGCCCAGGCCTTGTCCGACCCGCGCCTGACCGAAGCGCTGGAGCGATTGCGGCTGATGAAGTCCTGGACAAAACAGCCGATCGCCGAGCGCAACTGGACCGAAGTGGTGCAGGAACTGGCCAATGGCGAGGCTGCGATGTTGGTGATGGGGGACTGGGCCAAGGGTGAGCTGAACGTCACGGGCTTGCCGACCGATGGCGTGTTTTCATGCAGCGCGATGCCGGGAACCGAAAAATTCCATCTTTACAGCGTCGACACCCTGACGATGTTCACCAAGGATTACGCCCATTCCCCGGCGCAGGAGAAGCTGGCGCGGCTGCTGCTGACGCCGGTGGTGCAGACCGGTTACAACAACGTCAAGGGATCGGTGTCCGTGCGTCGCGATGCCGATCCGGCGCGGATGGACAGTTGCGCCCGGGCATCTTGGACGGCTTTCGGTCTGGGCGCGTCGGCGCAGGTGCCAAGCCTGGTGCACCGGATGTCTGTCGACGAGGTGGCCCGCGACGCGGTGATCGCTGAAATCAACCGTTTTTTCGCCAATGACTCGGTCACGCCCGCCCAGGCAAGACAGCGTCTGGGTGCGGTTTTCCGTGCGCTGCATCTGCGGCGCAGCGACCATTGAGATCAACTTGAACATGACAAGAAAAATATTGATCGTCGACGATGACCTCAAGACCCGGGTGCTGCTGAAGACCTATCTCGAGAAGAACCAGTATGAGGTGATCCTGTCCTTCGACGGCGAGAGCTTTCTGAGTGAATTCCATCGCCATGTTGACGAGTTGTCGCTGGTGATTCTGGATGTCATGCTGCCCGACACCGACGGCTTCGCGCTGTGCCGCGCGGTGCGCCAGCGCTCGAACTTGCCGATCATCATGCTGACAGCGAGTTCGGATGAGACCGATCGGGTGGTCGGCCTCGAGCTCGGCGCTGACGACTACATCGCCAAGCCTTACAGCCCGCGCGAGCTGCTGGCAAGGATCAAGGCGATCCTGCGCCGCAGCGGCCTCGACACTGCTGCAGCTGCACGTTTCTACCGTTTCGATGGTTTCACGCTGGATCTGCTCGAACGCAAGGTCATCGATCCGCAGGGCGAAGTCGTGCTGCTGACCGGGCTGGATTTCCAGCTGCTCAGATATTTCGTCGAACACCCGGGCGCCATTCTCGACCGCAATGTACTGGCCGAGCAGACGCGCGGCCGTGATTCAGGCCCGCTCGACCGCTCGTTGGATGTGCAGATCAGCCGCTTGCGCCTGCGACTGAACGACGATGGCAAACAACCCCGCTTGATCAAGACCGTGCGCGGCGCCGGTTATGTCTTCTCTGCCGATGTCAGCATCGCTCATGCCTGATTCGAAGCGCCGCTGGTACGGGCTGCCCCAGTCCCTGATGGGACGGCTGTCGCTGGTGATCCTGGCCAGCGTGCTGGTCTCGCAACTGCTCGGCAATCTTTTCTGGTCGACGCAGCTGCACGCCAAAGCCGAACTCGATGCCAGGTCAGCGGCGCAGTATCTCGGCCACAGCGCTGCCAGTTCGATCCGTTTTTTCCGCAGCCTGCCACCCAATTACCGCACTTTGCTGATCCAGCAGTTTCGCGAAATGGGCGGTACAAGATTCTTTGTCAACCTCAACCATGAGGCGGTCGAAATCAAGCCGATCGAAGCGCAGCCGCTGGCCGGTGCGGTCGTCGAGACCGCGATGGCCACACTGAAAGCCGATTTGCCGCAGCTACCCGGCTTCAGGCTCGACTTTGCCTGGCCCGATCAATTGGCTGTATCGAGCGATGGCATCAAGATCACCGAGCTGCCCGACAGTTGGGTCCGGCATATCCTGCTGATCAAACCCGACCCGGCACCGGTATTGGTGATCCAGACCGAACTGGAGCCCGGCAACTGGCTTTATCTGGCGACCTTGATGCCCAATCCGTATTTCCTCAGCAGCACTGACTTGCTGTCGCTGGATCGGCTGGTTTTGCAGGGGCTTTCACTGGCGGCTGTGCTTTTGATGTCATTGCTGGTGGTGCAGCGCTGGATCACCCGTCCGCTGGCGGCCTTGTCCGATGCCGCTGAGGCCTTCGGCAAGGATGAGCTGATGCCCGCATTGCCTGAAACCGGCAGCAAGGAAGTGATCAACACCGCAAGAGCGTTCAGCGCCATGCGCCAGCGCATCCAGAAATACCTGGAGGACCGAGAGCGGCTCTTCATCTCGATTTCACATGATTTGCGCACGCCGATCACGCGCTTGAAGCTACGCGCCGAACTGCTCGACGATGATGCCATCCGCAGCGAGTTTGAGGAGGATCTGGACGAACTCGACATGATGGTCAAGGGCGCACTGCAATGCGTCAAGGACAGCGACATCCATGAAAACCTGGTCGAAGTCAGGCTCGATAGCCTGATCGACCGGATGATCCGCGGCGCCAGGCTGGCCGGCCATGAAGTGAGCTATCAGCCCACCGGACTGAGCGTGCGCGCCAAGCCGCTGGCGTTGAAGCGGGCCTTCGGCAACCTGCTCGACAACGCCTTGTTCTATGGCGAACGGGTCGAATTGACGGTGCGCCAGGAGAGTGACGGTATCGCGATCGAGGTGCGCGATCACGGCCCCGGCGTGCCTGAAGAGGCGCTGGCCAGTCTGTTCGAACCCCATATGCGGCTGAGCCAGGGACGTGAGCTCAATGAAGGCGGTCTCGGTCTGGGGCTCGGCATTGCGCGCAGCATCGTTGCCGCTCATGGCGGACAGTTGTC
>CANFIC010000279.1 GCA_947446685.1 Burkholderiales bacterium | reverse complement strand
TTTGGATTCCTATTGACGACAACAACTGCTGGGCTTGGAGTATCAACTTCCACCCCCACAAGCCATTGTCGAATGAGGAACGACAGCAGATGGAAGAGGGCATGGGTATCCATGTGAAATACGAAGCACCGGGCAGCTTCCGACCCAAGGCGAATAAAGATAACAACTACGGGATGGACCGTGTCGCGCAGAAGGAAAAAAGACTCTTCAGCGGAATCGCTGGTATTGCGGCACAGGACTATTCACTGCAGGAGAGCATGGGCCCGATTCAGAACCACGAAGCAGAACGACTGTTGCCAACCGACAAAGCCATAGTGATGGCCCGCCGCATACTGCACGAAGCTGTGATGGGCCTTGCTAAAGGCGAGGAACCGCCTGCCCTAGATGCCTCAGCTCAACGCGTTCGTGCCGCAGGGGTTTTACTGGAGCGCGGAGCTAATCCCGTGGAATGGGCAAAGGATCACCTCGAAAATGGCTTGAATCAGAAGGTCTTCACTATATGAGATAGCCAAGAGAAACTAATTGAAAGAATCAATATGACTATTTCACTAAAGGCACTGACCATAGTTTTGACTATCGGGCTCTGTTTCCACAGTATTGGAAAAGCTCAGGGGTGGGCGCCATCAAAACCTGTACGTATCATCGTACCCATTGCTGGAACCACAAATGATTTACTGGCGCGCTTGGTGGCGCCCAAGCTTTCTGAAGCCCTAGGGCAGACGGTGATAGTGGAAAATAAGCCTGGTGCTGGGGGGAATATCGGAGCGAGCCTAGTGGCTAATGCTGAACCCGATGGTCATACTCTGCTGATCGGCTACAACGGTCCGATAGCTATAAATGTAACATTGTTCAAGATAATGCCATTTGACCCATTAAAGGATCTGTCGCCAATCACGATGGCAATGAAGGGAGCACAGTATTTAGCAGTTTACCCGGGGGCTGGGTTTAATAGTGTCGAGGATCTCGTTGAGAAGGCAAAAATAAATCCTGAGAAATATTCTTATGCTTCGGTGGCCGTTGGCAGTGGCTCTCATCTCACTATGGAAATGCTAAAGTCGACATCCCATATTAAGTTAACCCATATCCCATATAAAGGTGGTGGAGAGGCAATCGCAGGTCTTTTGGCTGGTGACGTGCAGGCAGCCTTCTTTGTTCCAGGTAACGTACAGCAATTTGCCAAGGACGGGCGGCTGAAATTGCTCGCATCAACAGGGAAGACGCGTTATGCGAGCACCCCAGAGGTGCCGACCATGATGGAGTTGGGATACAAAGAGTTTGAAGCAACTGTCTGGGCAGGCTTTTTTGTACCGGCGAAAACGCCACAGAAAATTGTGGAGCGCTACAACAGGGAGTTGGTCAAGATTTTGAATAGCCCAGAGGTAAGCAGCAAATTGCGCGAAATTGAATATGACGTGGTGACAAGTACCCCAGAAGAATTTGGCAAATGGATCCGTGAAGAAATTCAACGCTGGGGAAAAGTTATTAAAACAACCGGCGCTAAAGTCGATTAGTTATGAATAGACTACACCACAAAACCGCATTGATCACCGGTGGGGGAGCCGGGATTGGGGCCGCCACCGCTTTCGTGTTCTGCCAAGAAGGGGCCGCCGTAACTCTAGTTGATTTCAATGCGGAGTTTTTAAACCGGACCATCCAAGCAATCCAGGAAAAACTTCCAGATGCTAAAGTCAATGGGTTCACAGCAAATGTCGAGAACGAGGCCCAAGCAGTGGCGGCAGTACAGCACTGCTTAGACGCGTATGGTGGGTTAGATATTTTGATTAACAATGCGGCCATGCGCAACTACTCGAAAATGGCCGACGCGAAGCCTGAAGAGTGGCTAACTATGGTCAGCGTGAATCTAATAGGCTCAGCCAACTACTGTAGAGCCGCTTTGCCTGCATTGCGTCGGTCTGGCACAGGTTGCATTGTCAATGTATCTTCAGCGCACGCCTTGGTTGGGCGTAAGGGGATGGGCATTTACGATGCAACTAAAGCAGCGCAGCTTGCAATGACCCGGACCCTAGCCTTCGAGGAAGCAGTGCACGGAGTGCGCGTCAATGCCGTTTGTCCTGGTTCCACGCTGACAGATTTTCATATCGGTCGCGCCACCTCCAAAGGCAAAAGCGTGGAGCAGCTCAAGATCGAGCGCAGCCACAACTCTGTGATCGGTCGATGGGCCTCGCCTGAAGAAATTGCCTGGCCCATTTTGTGGCTAGCTTCAAGTGAGGCTTCTTTCATAACCGCTACAACCTTAATGGCCGATGGCGGAATCTCAGCAATGTAGTAAATCTTCGAGATGCAATGAAAATCGCCCAAGTAAACCCATTCACCGAATTCCATTTAGGGCGACTGTGGGGTCTTGTAGTCCAGCCGCTGGACTTCATTAGTATCGGTTTTTTTGAGCTCAATGCCCTCAGGCTTGACCACCGCGACGAGATTGGAGCGGGCCGTCTCCAGCTGCTTGCTGTCTGTGGGGTGGGTGATGGCTGGGGCCTAAAAGCCAGGAAAACTGTATTTGGTCGAACTCGGGTGATCGTCGCCGGGATGCAGGCTCACCTCTTAGCGCTTGGCTCGTGGGTACTGGTCGCGCAGGGAGCCATCTTTGTAGCCTGCGTTCTGTTGTTCCGGCGCAGCATTGATGGCGAACTGTCTCACAAAATGCGCTGCTGCCTGTAGTTTCCGCCTTCACATCGCGCGAACTGCGAACTAATTCCGGTTCTCGAACTTGTTCCTTTTGTTCTTCAGGAAATACTTATGAATTCGACTGTTTACTCCCGCCGGTTTCTTGTAAATTGCGCCGTTTTTACAGGGTGTGCCATTGCTGGGCTGCATTTCACGCAGGCCCAAGCGTGGGTCGATTATCCCAACAAGGCCATAAGGCTGGTGGTGCCGAATTCCCCAGGTGGGTTCCCTGACACCGTGGCACGTGTTTTTGCGCAAAAACTCAGCGAGCGGCTAGGGCAACCTGTGCTGGTGGACAACCGGCCTGGAGCCAACGGGGTGGTGGCGGCTCAGGTGCTGTCTTCTTCACCCAAGGACGGCTATACTTTTTTGGTGGCCGACGGATCAATTTTTTCGGTGAACCCCGCCATCTATAGAAACTTGGGCTATGACTATAAACGGGACTTCACCGCGGTGTCGTTGATGGCTCGCACACCGATGTACCTGGCCGTAAATTCAAAGGTTTCCGCCAACACGCTCAAGGAGTTCATTTCGCTGGTCAAGGCCAATCCCGGCATACTGAACTACGGCTCTTCCGGCATAGGCAGTACGCACCACCTAGGGATGGAAGCGCTGAAAACTAACCTAGGTCTCACCATGACGCACGTGCCCTTCAAGGGTTCAGGGCAGTCGGTTCCGGCGCTGATCGGTGGGCAGGTGGAAGTGTTGTTTGCAGCTTACCCTGCACTGGCAGGTTTCGTGAAGTCGGGGCAGGCGAAGGTGCTTGCCACCAGCGCGCTTCAGCGCAGCAGCCAGACCCCGAACATTCCTGCTATTTCCGAGGTCATTTCAGGTTTTGATTTCGCGCCCATTGCAGGCATGTTTGCGGCTAAGGGGACGCCGACAGCAGTCGTGGACCGGATTAGCAGCGAAATTGCGAAGATTGCAAAGCTGACCGATGTGATTAAAACCCTGGAACTGGCTGGGATTGAGTCTGTTGCCAGCGGCCCCGCCGACCACGACAAGGCTGTGCTTGCTGAAAATGAGGCCATGGGAAAAACCATAGCCATAGCAGGCATCAAGGCCGAATAGCGAGCTAGCTGATCGCATGGCAGGGAACTTCTCACGCGTGAATTCCAAGCAATCCACTTATCCCCAGCTACGGCGAGTAAATTAATTTTAAGATCCATAACGTTCCACGAAGCCGCGATTAATAAGCCAATTTAAACCACCAGCATAAAGGAAACTTCACCAATGATTATTGATTGCCACGGACACTTTACGTCCACCCCGCCTCAGGTGGGAGAGTTTCGAAAACGCCAAGTCGCCGAATTTCAAAAGACGGGTAGGGCACTGCAAGATACCGGCCCAGTGGTGAGCGATGAAGAGATCCGCTTTGGGATCGATAACAACCAGATGGTCAAAATGCGTGAACGCGGCGTAGACCTTACAATCTTCTCCCCACGCGCTATCGGCATGGATCATCACTTTGGTGATGAGGAAACCAATGTAATCTGGGCTAAGTACAACAACGAATTGATTGACCGTGTCTGCAAGCTTTACCCGGGCTATTTTGTTGGTGCCTGTCAACTGCCCCAGGCTGCAGGCGTGGCTCCTAGGGGAAAAGTATTCGATGAGCTTGACCGCTGCGTTAAGGACTACGGTTTCGTCGGTGCGAACATTAATCCTGACCCAAGCGGCGGCAACTGGAGTGATCCACCGTTGTGGGATCGAAAGTGGTGGTACCCCTTGTATGAAAAGCTAGTTGAGCTCGACGTGCCTGCAATGATTCACGTCAGCGGATCCTGCAATCCTCACTTCAACGCCGTGGGCACCCATTACATCAATGGAGACACCACCGCATTTGTACAATTCATGACCTCGGATATCCTGAAGGATTTTCCGACACTGAAGTTCATCATTCCGCACGGAGGCGGCGCAGCTCCTTACCACTGGGGTCGTTACCGAGGCATTGCGCAGGATATGGGACTTCCAACTTTGGAAGATCGCCTGCTCAAAAATGTTTTTTTCGATACATGCGTATATCACCAGCCAGGAATTGATCTTTTGCTGAAGGTCGTGCCGAAGGCGAACATCTTGTTCGCCTCGGAAACCGTAGGTGCAGTGCAGGGAATAGATCCTCGCACCGGCTTTTATTACGATGATACGCACCGCTACATTGAGGCATCGGCCGAAGCGACCGTTGCAGAAAAAAAGCAGATTTACGAGACGAATGTTCTCGGCGTCTACCCGCGCCTTCGCGCCCACCCGAAATGCAAGTCCTTGGAATAACCCAGCGCCATGATTAACACTTCTGAACCCACTATATCCATTGAATCCTTCTCGGCAGAGCTGCTCGCACTGGCAAAAAAACTTGGCAGCGCTACGCTGCACGAAGCCGGAGCAAAGAAGGGCGCCCTGCCTTCACGTATTAAGCCATTGCGAGACGACTGGCGAATTGCAGCACCTGTCTACACCGTGGTCGGTCCTCCACATGACAACTTGTGGTTGCACCACGGCATTTACAACGCCCCGAGTGGTTTTGTGCTGCTGCACGAATGTGGTAAGGACGCTGAAGCGGGCTATTGGGG
>CANFIC010000278.1 GCA_947446685.1 Burkholderiales bacterium | reverse complement strand
CCAGATCAAGCGTGCAAAAACCGCAAATTTGAAGCACAATATGTCCGGACAAGTTTCGTCAAACCGGATCAATTGCCGCGACAGCGGACACAGGAGCATTCCCCTTTGAAGCATCGAACCCTGCGCGGCACCATCCGCTACACCAGCGACAAACCCGAGCGCCTCGGCCAGGAACGCGGCCGTGAATATTTCATCATGACCGACCAATCCGACGGCGTACGGGTGATTCACGCGCATTGCGAAATTGACGATGCGCCTGACGTGATCCGCGATGTAGTGCTGAGCCTGGCCGCTGACGGAAGCCCGCTTGACGCCTCGGTGCGCTTGACCGTTGGCGGCAAATTCGAAGGCACCGGCTGGATGCGCTTCCAGGATCAGATGTCCGAATGCGAAAGCTTCAACCAGCGCGCCGGCCGGATCTCGCAGCGGATTGCCAACGCGTCGCCATTGCGCGGCATGGGCACCCATCCGATCTGCGGCGATGCCCTGATGCTGCGTGCCTATGACTTGACGCGCGGGCCGGGCCGGCAGTTCTTTCCACACATGATGTTGAGCTCGCCCGACCACCGCGGCGCCACCGGGCCGCAACTGTTCCCGCTCGGCCTGGGCCTCGAGTTCGTCGGGCCCGAGGCGGTCGAGGTGCCGGCAGGCAAATTCGACGCATTGCATTTCCGCTATGTCGATACTGCCGGGCAGTTGCCCGAGGAGCACCCGGCCTACGATGTCTGGTGCACCGCTGACGGCAATTACATTTTCTTGCGCGGCTGCGTCGGCGGCTATATGAAGACGCGCTACGAACTGACCGAACTGCGCGGGCTGGAGTTGCCGGCATGAATTCAATCAAGCCATGTTTTCCGGGAGCAACTCGATGAGCGCCTACATGATCGTCCAGGCGCGCATCACGCAGCCAGAAAAATTCCGCGCCTATACCGCAGTCGTGCCGGCTTTGGTGACACGCTTCGGTGGCCGCTATCTTGTACTCGGCGGCGCCACGCAAAAGCTCGAGGGCGATGGCTGGCCTGAGGTCAAGACCGTCATCAGCGAATGGCCGAGCCGGGCCGCCGCTCAAGCCTTCTGGCAATCCGAAGAGTACCGGGAAGCCTGCAAGCTGCGCGATGGGGCTGGAGATTTCACCGTCGTGCTGGTCGACGGGCTCGGCGAAGCGCCCGCCGCCTGAGCCTGCCGGGATTCGCAAGCGGTCCGGCGCTCAGCCGGGTTCAAGTTGCCCTGACGGTAACCCTTTGTATGGCGCGCGCAAGGATGGCCTGTGACTTACTTCCAGCGACCTTTGTCGCGCAGGTAGCTGGCTGCGTCTTCCAGCGAGCTGGGTTGATAGCCGGCGAACAGGTTCGGCCCGTAGCGGCTCTGGTAGGTCGCGAAGACATCACGGTACAGCTCCATATGCACGATCGGCTGGCGTCTACGGGCTCGGAAGGCGCCGATCGGTATGTTGGCGACGATCAGTTGTTCTTCCTTGCCCGCGGCCTCGGCGACCGCCTTGCCATCGGGCCCGTAGATGGCGCTGCCGCCCGAGCCCGAGCCGGAATCTGCGAAGAAGTTCTTGTTCCCCGGCGACACGGAGTTGTTGACGACGGCCGTGTAGACGTTGTTGTAAAGGCTGGTGGCTTGAATATCGAGCGGTGTGAACCCGCCTGAAGCGGTGCGCAGTATCACTTCAGCCCCCTTGAAGGCCATCGCGCGGAAGAGCTCGGGCTCGCGCTGGATCGAGCTGGTGCACAAATTGCCCAGCGGCGTGCGGGTGACCGGGATCACTTCGTCCACGCCGTACATCTCGATATAGCGGTCCAGAGCGTCATAGATCGTGGTCGTGAAGAGCTCGAAGCCCGAGGCGAATCCACCTTTGATGTTGCGCGCCTTCCAATGCTTGGCCGCGATCTGGCCCTTGTTGTCGATGATGGTGGTGATGCTCAGCACATGGCCGGGCCAGTCCTTGTCGCGGACATAGGAGCCGAAGACGATCCAAGAGTTGTACTGGCGCGCCTTGGCGGCAATCTTCTCCGTCTCCTCGCCGGGCACTTCGATCGCGAACTTCAGAATCTCATCGCGACTCCAGCGCTGCCAACCTGTGATCGGAAATTCGTGGAAGAAAAGCACATCGGGCTTCGGGCCGTAGTAGAAGGTCTTGTCAATCAAATCCAGCATATGTGCCAGGTTGTCTGCGATCTCGCGCTTGTAGTTGTCCATCTGTACGGCGCGGACACGCGACTGCATGACGCCCAGGTTCCAGACCGGTTTGATTAGTTCGACGGTGCTGTAGGTGCCGTCGTTTCGCTGGTCGATCTTGTCTGCGCCCTTGCCCACAGCCGCCAAGGCCTCGCGGCTTGCCATCAGGCCCGCGGCACCGGCCAATGCGGCAGCAGAAAAAAGGAGCTCACGGCGTTTGATGTCGTCGTTCATCGGGGAATCTCCGTCTGGGATTTGAATGCGCCCGCGCACGCGGCGATGCGGCCGATCTGGAATCCCGTGGTTTTGAGCTGGAAGTTGTCCGTACAAATTTACCGCGCCGCTCATAATGTAGTGGATCAGTGAAATTTGTCCAGACAAATATGAATTTCAAATTTCGACCAATTCTTGCGTTGCTCCGGTTGCAGCTGGCAGCCTGCTCCCACACCCATCGGCAAGTTGCCACTCAAATTGGCGGACGTCCGGCAGCAACCCAAGCCATCGCAAGCCATCTCGTCACGAAGCGGCCAAGACGAACGCAGGAAAGGTAGGCCGCCAATGCGGCAATCCTTGTCAGTACCAGGGTTTCTGGCTATCATTAACTTGTACGGACAACTTGGTCTGACTGCATCCTCGTACTGGCAATATTTCGAAAGGTCGACATGGATGGCCCCTTGATCAGCGCATTGCATGAGGCGATGACCGCGTCGCTGCTGCAGCGCCGACGCTTGCTCGGCGGGGTTGCCTTGGCGGGTGCGTCGGCGCTGCTGCACCGGCCGCTATGGGCGGCTGACAGCGAACCCGATGTGATCGTCATCGGAGCTGGTTTGGCGGGCTTGAACGCGGCGCTGCTGCTGGAACAGTTCGGCCTGGTGGTACGCGTGATCGAGGCGCGTCAGCGCGTTGGTGGAAGGCTGTTCACGCTCGACCAGGTGGCCGGTCGCCCGGAGGCCGGCGGCAACCAGATCGGTTCTTCCTACGCTCGCATCGTCGATACAGCCCGACGCCTCGACGTCATGCTCGAAACCAGCGGCAGCAGCCCGCTGCTGCGACCCGACGGCATGGTCTATGACATCGCCGGCCTGCGCCTGAGCACGGCGGACTGGGCCGCCTTGCCGAACCACCCGATGCCGCCGGCCCTGCGCGCGATGACGCCCGATCGCGCCTTGGCACGCGCAATCGGCGCCAGCCCGCTCGGGTCGATCAGCGCCTGGCGCGAGCCGGCCGCGCAGCAGTTTGACCGCCCCTTGACCGAGCATCTGCGCAGCCAGGGTCTGAGCGAAGAGGCGCTGCGCCTGATGACGGCCAACAACAGCTACGGCGACAAGTTGACCGAGACCTCCTTGCTGATGATGTATTACCTGCAGACCAGTCTGGCCGAAGTCATGAAGTTCAAGGGCCCGGCGCAGAACGTTCTTGGCGGCAACCAGCGCCTGCCCGAGGCGATGGCGCGCGCATTGCAGGGCCAGTTACTGCTGGGCCGGGCAGTGACGGCAATCGACGCCGGCCTGACCGTCGGCATGCCTGCCGGTAAGGCGCGCGCCACAGTCAGTTGCGCCGACGGTTCGGTGCATCGCGCCCGCTTTGTCGTCTGCAGCCTGCCTTTGCCGGCAATGCGCAGCATCCGCTTCACGCCGGCGCTGCCTGAGCTGCATGCCGAGGCGGTGCAGCAACTCCGCTACAACAAGATCACCCAACTGCATCTGGAAGTGCTGCGGCCGTTCTGGGAAAGCGAGGGCCGCTTGCCCTTCGTCTGGTCCGACGGACCGCTGGGCCGGGTGTTCCCGAACGATGAAAAGGGCAATGGGCAGGCCCAAACTCTGACCATCTGGTCCACCGGCGCCGGCACCAAGCATTGGGACAAGCTGACCGAGGCCGAGGCCGAGACGCTGGCCTTGGCCGAGATGACCCGGCTGTTCCCTTCTGCGCGCGGCGCGCTGCGCTTGGCGCAGCGCGTCTGCTGGCATCAGGATCCGCTGGCCGGCGGCAGCTGGGCCAACTGGGCGCCCGGGCAGATCAGCCGCTTTGCGCAGGCCGTCGTGCAGCCGCATGGCCGGCTGCATTTCGCCGGCGAGCACACCGGCTTCACCATCCGCGGCATGGAGGCGGCGATGGAATCAGGCGAGCGTGCCGCCACCGAAATCCTGTCACGGCTTTGAGCGGCCATCGAGCGAGCATGAAGACCCCCATTGCCCATTCGACGATGCGAACGGCCTTGCTGAGCGGCTTGCTGGCGCTGGCCGGGCTGGCTGCGGCGGCTCCTGCAGAAGCCAGTGATCCATCCCCGGACGCGGCCAGGCAACTGCTGCGTGGCCGCATCGCGTTCCTGCGCTGCGCCGCCTGCCATTCACTGCAGCCCGGTGAGCCGCACAAGACCGGCCCCAATCTGGCAGGCGTTCTCGATCAGCCGGCAGCGCGGCATACAGACTTCAGCTACACCGCCGGGCTGCGCCAGTCAGGCTTGCAATGGGATGCGGCCACCTTGCGGCGCTGGATCAGCAAGCCCAGCGACTTGGTGCCTGCCACTTCCATGGCCTATGCAAACACGCTGGGCGAGGCCGAGCTTGACGCGCTGATTGCCTATCTGGCCAGCCTCCGGCCGGCTGCTGCGGCGGCAGCGTCGAGCGCAAATCCGCCATGAGCGATGGATGCAGGGTTTCAGGCTTCAACCTCGGGATGCTCTAGTTCCTCACGGCCGAGGCTGCTGAATTTCGCGGGTGATCAGGAAGACTCGTGCCGCAGCACGGTCGAGATGCGAAACAGGTCGGCGCGATGCCAGGAGATCGCCACCAGGATCAAGGCGCCTTGGCGATCGTAATAAGCACGCTGCGCGCGCAGCGAAGGCGCGCCTTTTCGGGTCTGCAGATGGCTTGCGGTGGCAGCATCCAACGCAACCGCATCAAAGGTCTGCTCGATCCGGCCCAGATTATTCGCGTCGAGTGACTCCAGCATCGTCACCAAGGCAGTCTCGCGCTTGAGCAAGATCTCGCGCCTGAGCGCTGGCTGCGGCGGAAACAGCACCTGGCTCAATGCAAAAGGCCTGCCGGAGTCACCACGCTCGCGGCGCAAGCCGGTCAGCT
>CANFIC010000277.1 GCA_947446685.1 Burkholderiales bacterium | reverse complement strand
GTTCGGGTTACAAGCAAACTACCAACTTCACTGAATACAAAACCATGGATGAGTGCACCAAGAGCGGTGGTCGTCCACCCAAGGCAAGCAAGTAATTAGATTCAATCCCGTGTGCGGCTGAGTATGTAGCTGCGCTCGGGCTTGAAGCCGGTGCCGCCTTGCCGCGAATATAAAAAATCCCGCTATTGCGGGATTTTTTTTCGAACTTTCAGATCAGTGAGCAGTATTCAGCCCTGATCCTTGGCATGGCGCTTCTCGAAGGCCCAGACCTCCGGGAATCCGGTCAACTGATGCAACTGGTCCATGCTGAAGCTGGGCACATCAAGGCCGATCGTGCTGCGCTTCGATTGCAGAAACTGGTAGCCGGCAGCCAGCGCTGCAGTGGCCACACCCATGCCCAAGGCCGGGTAGATGGCGATATTGAAGCCCCATTCGCGCAACTGGTCGGCCTCGATCTCGGGGGACAAGCCGGTCGGCACCATATTCGCCAGCAGCCAGCTATCGACTTCGCTGCCGATACGGCGGAACTCTTCTGCGGACTCGGGTGACTCGACAAAGATGATGTCGGCGCCGGCCTTGGCATAGGCCTTGCCGCGCTTGATCGCCTCGTCCAGGCCTAGGCCGGTGCGTGCATCGGTGCGGGCGATGATCAAGGTGTCGTCGCTGCGCCGCGCTTCGACTGCGACTTCAATTTTCTGCACCATCTCGGCCATGGCAATCACCTGGCGGCCCTGGGTGTGACCGCATTTTTTCGGCGACTGCTGGTCTTCGAACTGGATCGCCTGCACGCCCGCCGCCTCATAGCCGCGCACGGTGCGGCGCAAGTTGATCAGGCCACCAAAGCCGGTGTCGGCATCGGCGATCAAGGGCTTGCGAATACCGCCGGCGATCGTCGCTGCGCGCCCGACCATGTCGGTATAGGTGACTAGGCCAGCGTCCGCCACACCGAGGTAGGAGCCCGAAATGCCGTAGCCGGTCATGTAGAGCGCCTTGAAATCGAGCTGGTCGGCGATCAGCGCCGAGAACATGTCGAAGACGCCCGGCGCGATCACGAACTCGCCGGCAGTCAGGATTTGTTTCAATGTTCTGGTCTGGTTCATCATCAGGCTTTCCGTTCAGTTGGTTTCGTTCAGTCAGGCTGCGTGGCGCAGCTTTTTGTCCCATTGCAGCAAGCCCAGGCTCACTGCAGTGGCAAAGAGGAAGAGCATCAGCGCCAGCGCCACGATCGTCGGTGCATCATTGCGGTCGATCGCTCGCATCAGCAGATGGCCGATGCCGCGCTGCGAGGCAAACATCTCGCCCAGCAAGGTGCCCAGCAGGGTCAGAGAAAAGCCGATGCGCAAGCCGGCGACGATCTCGGGGAGGGCGGCCGGAATCAGCACATGGACGGCAGCTTGCCAGGCCGTCAGGCGATGCGCCCGAATCGAGCGCAGATGGACCGGTCGCAGATTGCGCACAGCCGTCATGGTGAAGATCACCATCGGGATGATGCCGTGGATCGCGCCGAAGGCGATCTTGGCCGAAATCCCCAGCCCGAAAATCAGCAGCACGACCGGATAGAGTGCGATTTTCGGGATCGAGTAGAGCGCCAGCAGCAGCGGCTCGAACACATCGCCGGCCAACCGGCGGGCGCCCAGCAGCAAGCCGATGGCCATGCCACCGAACAGCGAGATGCAAAGCGCTGCGCCGAAGGCCAGGCCCGTTTCGGTCAGATGGTCGACGAATTCAGCGTCGCTGACTTCGATCCTCACCTGCTTGAAGGTACTGATCGGGCCGGGCAGAATCGTCGGGCCAAAAAACCAACTGGCCAGCGCCCAGCATCCGAGGATCCCGAGCAGGAGCAGCACCACATCGCCCCAGCGCTGGGCTGCCGATGGCAAGGCATTGGGCGATTTCAAGTCAGCTCCTTGAGCACGCGGCGCTGGTAAAGCCGCTGTTCCGCCATATGCAGGAGCAGATTGATCGTGCCGACAAAGAGCAGCAGCAAGGTCATCAATCCGTACATCGTCGGGTTGTCGAAGTTGTTGTAGGCATAGGCGATCTGATAACCAAAACCGGCCCCCGACAGCACGAACTCGCCGCCGATCACCGCGATGAATGAATAGACGATCGCCAGCTTGATGCCGGTAAAAACGAAGGGCAGGCTGGCCGGCAAGGTGATCAGGCGTAGCTCGTCGATGCGGCCCATGCGCAGCATGCGCGCGGTGCGCAGCAGCACCGCCGGCACCCGCTCCAGCCCGTTCAATGTGTTGACCGCCATCGCCACCACCGCGAACAAAAAGCCCAATGCGACCAGTGGCCAGCGATTCAGCCCCAGCAGCACGATCAGCATCGGATAGAGCACGAAGATCGGCACCGCGTAATAGGACAGCAGCAGCGGGTCGAGCACGCGCCGCAGCCTGGGCAGCTTGAACAGCATGACGCCGAACAGGAAGCCGAACAGCACCGCCAGCAGCACCGCGATACCCGCTGCTGAGAGGGTCAGCCAGATGTCGGTCTTGAAGCTGCCCTTGACCAGCAGGTCGATGGCGCTGAGCAGCATCTTCGATGGCGGGATAAATGACACCGGATTGATCCAGCCGAGCCGGCTGCCCGCTTCCAGCAGCAACACACAACCGGCGATGACCAGCAGGCGCAGGGCGACGACGCGGTGTTTGAGCCATGCCGGTTGCAGGCTGCCAGGCAGGGCTGTCATCGCTTGGCTTTCAGCGCCTTGATCGACTCGGCGCGCAGCATGCCCCAGATCTGCGCCTGCAGCGCGCCAAAGCGCGGGTCCATCGCGGTCTGCGCATCGCGCTCGGGGCTCCAACCGGTTTCGACGATCTCGATAAAACGACCCGGGCAGGACGACATCACGCCGATCCGGTCCGACAGCAGCACCGCTTCATCGATCGAATGGGTGATCAGCATGATCGTCGAGCCGGTGTCGCGCCAGAGCTTGAGCATCTCTTCGCCCATCAGCAAGCGGGTCTGCTGATCAAGTGCGCCAAACGGCTCATCGAGCAGCATCAGCCTTGGCCGCAGCACCATCGCGCGCGCAATGCAAACCCGCTGGCGCATGCCGCCCGACAACTGCGAGGGATAAATACCTGCGCATCCCGACAGACCCATGAAGTCCAGCGCATGGTCGACCCTGGCCTTGACCTGATCCTCGGGCAGACCGGCGCGGCGCAGGCCGAAAGCGGCGTTGTCAAAAACATTCAGCCAGGGAAAGCTGGCGTCTTCCTGGAACACGACCGCGATGCCATCAGGCACTTCGCCGACGACGGGCTTGCCTTCGAAATGCACGCTGCCGCTGCTCGGCGCACCGAGGCCGGCCAACAGGTCGAGCAAGGTCGATTTGCCGCAGCCCGAAGGACCGACGACCGAGAAGAATTCGCCCTCGCGCAGATCGAAAGAAACCGGCCCGAGCGCATGGAATGGCTGGCCGGTATCGCGCGCGCTGAAGCTCTTGGTCGCTTCTTTGACGCTGACGATCGGGTTTCGGGCCAGGCTCATTTACGTTGGTCGGCGGGCAGAAGGCTCTCGTCGACGATCTTGCTCCAGTCAAACGGGCCGGGCTCGATCGCCTTGACCAGAATCAGCCCGGTCAGCATCGTGTTCATGCCTTCATAGTCGAGCTTGCCGGTGCTCCAGTAAGTGCCCTTGGACGCAAGGATTTCGCTGATCGCGGTCTTGGCGATGTCGGGCGACATCTTGTAATGCTTGGCGAGGATGTCGCCTGATTCGGCCGGATTCTTCAGCAGATATTCGACGCCCTTGCGGCGCGCGCTGATGATGGCCTTGATGATGTCCGGGTTCTTCTTCAGGTAATCGGTGCGGACGACACCGACCGTCTGGGTCGCGTTCGGGATCATCTCGGCCGACTTGAGGACCATCTTCAGCGTGGCGCGCTCGCGGCTGTAGACCGGCTCGGTCATGTAGATCACGTCCACTGCGCCTTCGCGCAAGGCAGTGATCGCGCCTGACAGGCTGCCGACGGCTTTGCGGTCGACATTGGCCAGGATACCGACCTTGTTCAAGGCCATCGTCGACACCATGTCAGTGACCGATTTGGGGCTGCTGTAACCGAGCTTCTTGTCCTTCAGGTCGCTGATCGAATTCAGCGCTGAACCCGTCTTGGCGACCCAGTAGATGTCGGCCAGGCTGAGCACGCCGCCATGCACGATGGTCAGATCGACCCCTTGCTTGAACGCCGCGATCGCTGCCGGCAACGCCACTTCGCCATAGGGAATGTCTGCCGCCATCGCATTGCGCACCGTGGTGCCGCCGCCCGCCGAGGTGATGAAGCCGGTGACATCGATACCGGCTTCCTTGAAATAGCCCTTTTCCATGGCCACGGCAAAAGGCACGCCATACATGCCATCGGCCCAATGGGTCACGGTCAGGTTGACCGCCGCTGCCGGGAAGCTGATTGCCGTGATCGACAACAGCAGGCAGGCCGCTGTCTTGTGGAAAGTACGAATGAATTTCATGCTTGTCTCCTTGGGTGTTGGCTGCAAATGCAAAAAAGTATTCTTGTCAGGACCAAATTCCGTCCGTCCTGAGGACCAAATTCCGTTTGCCCTGAGGGCGAGAGTCCGTTCGTCCTGAGGACGAGACTCCGTTCGTCCTGAGGATTAGACTCGGTTCACCCTGAGGATTACACCCCGTTCGTCTTGAAGATTACACCCCGTTCGTCCTGAGCTTGTCGAAGGGCGGCGCAGACCTCCCTTCGGTAAGCTCATTGCGAACGGGTCATTCTCGAAGATTTTGCTCGAGTCCTGCTTCTCTTTCCCGGCTGCCAGGCAGTTGCGATCAATTGTCCGGTCAGGCAGCAGCCAATCGGCCGACCCGCTGAAATAAATCTGCCAGTTGCTCATCACGAACCGAAGGTTTTGCGCGCCAAAACCACGCCCCCCGTTCGCCCAGAGCCTGTCGAAGGGCCTGAGCCCGGCATAGAGCAGTGGATGGTTCGACAAGCTCACCACGAACGGTTGTTCGTCACAACGAACGGTTGTTGGTCACCATGAGTGGCTGTTTGTAACCACGAGCGGCTGTTTGTCATCGTTAACGGAAGATCAATCATCTCGAACCGAAGATTATTCGCGCCAAACCCCGACCCCGTTCGTCCTGAGCCTGTCGAAGGGCCTGAGCCCGGCATAGAGCAGTGGATGGTTCGACAAGCTCACCACGATCGGTTGTTGTCACCACGAGCAGCTGTTGGTCACCACGAACGGAAGATGAGTCACCATAAACCGAAGATTTTTCGCACCAAAACCAGACCCCCGT
>CANFIC010000276.1 GCA_947446685.1 Burkholderiales bacterium | reverse complement strand
GTGATGATGCCGGCCGACGGTCTCGACGCCTTGCGGCACAAGGATGCGATTTTGTTCGGCTCGGCCGGTGATCCGCATATCCCCGACCACATCACGCTGTGGGGCTTGCGCCTGAAGATTTGCCAGGGATTTGACCAATATGCGAATGTGAGGCCAACGCGGATCCTGCCGGGCATCGATGCGCCATTGAAGCGCTGCGCGCCGGCCGATCTCGATTGGGTGATCGTGCGCGAGAACTCCGAAGGTGAATATTCGGGTGTCGGCGGCCGGGTCCACCAGGGCCATCCGATCGAGGTGGCGACCGATGTCTCGATGATGACCCGGGTCGGCGTCGAGCGCATCATGCGTTTCGCCTTCAAGCTGGCCGCATCCAGGCCGCGCCGGCATTTGACCGTCATCACCAAGAGCAATGCGCAGCGCCATGCGATGGTGATGTGGGACGAGATCGCGGTGCAGATTGCCAGGGAATTTCCTCAAGTCACTTGGGACAAGGAACTGGTCGACGCGGCCACCGCCCGGATGGTCAATCGCCCGGCGACGCTTGACACGCTGGTGGCAACCAATCTGCATGCCGATGTTCTCAGCGACCTGGCCGCGGCGCTGGCCGGTAGCCTGGGGATCGCGCCGACCGGCAATATCGACCCCGAGCGCCGCTACCCCTCGATGTTCGAACCGATCCACGGCTCGGCCTTCGACATCATGGGCCTGGGCCTGGCCAACCCGGTCGGCACCTTCTGGTCAGTGGTAATGATGCTCGAGCATCTGGGCGAGGTCGCCGCGGCGCGGCGCGTGATGCAGGCGATCGAGCATGTCACCGCCAACAAGGCCTTGCATACGCGCGACCTCGGCGGCAATGCCACGATGGCCGAAGTGACCGCCGCGGTCTGCGCCGAATTGCTTGATTAATGCTTCAGGCGAAAAAAAGCCGCCGGCATCGCTGCAGGCGGCTTTTTCGATGGCTCAGGGCTTACTTGTGATAAGCCGTTTCGCCGTGCGAGCTGATGTCCAGACCTTCGCGCTCTTCCTCTTCCGAGACGCGCAGACCGAAGACCATATCAACGATCTTGTAGGCGACCAGCGAGACCACACCCGACCAGATGATCGTCACGCCGATGGCCTTGGCTTGCACCCAGACCTGGGCTGCGATCGAGTAAGCCTCAGGTGTTGTCATACCCACTGTGACCCATTCGGCCACCGTGCTCGGGCCACCCAGAGCCGGTGAGTTGAAGACGCCGGTCAGCAATGCACCGACGATGCCGCCGACGCCATGTACACCGAACACGTCGAGCGAGTCATCAGCGCCGAGGAGCTTCTTCAGACCCGAAACACCCCACAGGCAGGCGAAACCGGCCACTGCACCGATGATCAAGGCGCCACCGATGCCGACATTGCCCGCCGCCGGCGTGATCGCCACCAGACCAGCGACAGCACCCGAGGCAGCACCCAGCATCGAAGCCTTGCCCTTCAACAACGCTTCACCGACTGACCAGGCCAGCACGGCAGCGGCCGTGGCGACAAAAGTGTTGATGAAGGCCAGGGCAGCGAAACCGTTGGCTTCCAATGCCGAGCCAGCGTTGAAACCGAACCAGCCCACCCACAGCAGCGAGGCGCCCACCATCGTCAGGGTCAGGCTATGCGGGGTGAAAGCTTCCTTGCCGTAGCCGACGCGTTTGCCGACCATATAAGCACCGACCAGGCCGGCGACCGCAGCATTGATGTGCACGACCGTGCCGCCAGCGAAGTCCAGCGCGCCCCATTGCCACATCAGACCGGCCTTGCCGTTCATTTCCTCGATGACACCGGCGGCCGTGTAAGCATCAGGACCCATCCAGAACCAGACCATGTGCGCGATCGGCAGATAGCTGAAGGTGAACCAGAGGGCCAGGAACATCAGCGCGGCCGAGAACTTGATGCGCTCGGCGAAGGCGCCGATGATCAGGCAGGCGGTGATGCCGGCGAAGGTGGCCTGGAAGGCGGCAAAGACGATTTCAGGAATCACGACGCCCTTGCTGAAGGTCGCTGCGTTCGAGAAGGTGCCGGCGACGTTGTCCCAGACGCCCTTCATCATCAACCGGTCAGTGCCTCCGATGAAGGCATTGCCTTCGGTGAATGCCAGGCTGTAGCCGTAGATGACCCACAGCACGACGATCATCGAGAACGCGACCATCACCTGCATCAGCACCGACAGCATGTTCTTGCTGCGGACCAGGCCGCCATAGAACAGCGCCAGGCCCGGCACGGTCATCATGATGACCAGCAGCGTGGACAACATCATCCAGGTGGTATCGCCCTTGTTCGGGACGAGTGCAGGGGCTGCGGCCGAAGCGGCTTCAGCGGGGGCTGAGGCAGCTGCGGCGGGTGCCGCAGCGTCTGGCGCTGCTGCTGCAGCGACGCTGGCGACAGGCGCCGAAGCGGCTTCATCGGCCCAGGCTACCGGTGCGAATACCGCAGCGGCAAGGGCCAGACAGGCGAGAAATTTTTTCATCATGATCTCCAACGAGGGCTGGGAATTGGGATTTTTGGAAATGGTCTGGAGGCGGCTGTGATTAGAGCGCGTCCTGGCCGGTCTCACCGGTGCGGATACGGACAACCTGCTCAAGCGCGGCGACGAAGATCTTGCCGTCGCCGATCTTGCCGGTGCGGGCTGCGCCCTCGATCGCCTCGATCACGCGCTCGACCACCGCGTCGGCCACGGCGGCCTCGATCTTCACCTTGGGCAGAAAATCGACGATATATTCGGCGCCGCGATAGAGCTCGGTATGGCCCTTCTGGCGGCCGAAGCCCTTGACTTCGGTGACCGTCAAACCTTGCACGCCAATAGCGCTCAAGGCTTCGCGCACTTCGTCAAGCTTGAAGGGCTTGATGATGGCTGTAATCAGTTTCATGGTTATCTCCTTGGGTTTGGATTCAGAAGGTCTTCTTGACCGTCAATACCAGGCCGCTCTTGGCCAGATTCTTGTTGCTTGGGCCGACATAGGCATTGGTGTCTGCCCCGATGATGGCGCCGGTGAAGCTCAGGCCCGCATAGTCCTTGCTGATTGCCAGCGAATAGTCGGTGTAATCGAACTTGCTGCTGTTCTTGACGCTCTGGTGGCCGATATGCGGTACCAGGCTGAAGCCTTCGCCGAGGTCAAAAGTGGCCGACAAGTCGACATAGCCGCTGCTCGAGCTCTTGGCGAAACCGAACAAATTGCCGGTGCTTTGCGAGTATTTGGCGGTTACCGGGCCGAAGCTCAGGGCGCCATAGACCTCGAAGGTATCGGCGCTCGGGCTCAGCTTGTTGCTGGGGTAGTAATACTGCAGCACGCCGACGTCGAGTGTCAGACCCTTGGCGACTTCGGTCTTGTAGCCGCCGTAGAGGTCGATCTCGACGCTGCCATTGCCGCCACTGTCCTTGATCCAGTTGATCGTTGAGGCCCAGGTGCCGATATAGAAGCCGCTTTCGAATGCATAGTCAGCGCCGCCTTGCAGAGCGGGCTTGACCCGGCTCTGCGAGATGCCGCGGTAGCGGTAGTCGCTTGTCAGGCCGAGATTGAACGACAAGGGGGCGACAGCCTCGGCGGGTGCCGCTGCTGCTTCTTCGGCCATGGCGGGCATGGCACCGATCGTCAGGGTGATGGCAACTGCTGCAAAAATCGATTTCATGGTCAAGCTCCTGGAAAAAAACAAACAAAGGGTGAGAAGGTTGGCAACACCAACGCAGCTTCCGTGCCAGCTTGTTCTGGAACGCTATTGCCGCGCAGAACCGGTGCTTTTTCACCCCAAAACTGGCTGATCCGGCCGGCTGCTTGGCAAAACGCACCAGGATGGAACCTGAAAACCGTACGGCCTGCCTGGCCTGACGCACCGTTTTTGTGCGTGATCAAGGGGGGCAGGAGAACCGGAGGCTGCGGGCACAATCGAAGCGATGGCCTGCGGCTGCGGGTCTTCGGGAGCAGGCATGTCACTGGCCATTGTTCACAGCCGTTCTCTGGATGGTCTGGCTGCGGCGGCGGTCACGGTTGAGGTCCATCTGGCCAATGGCCTGCCTTCGTTCACCTTGGTCGGGTTGGCCGACACCGAAGTCAAGGAAGCGCGCGAACGAGTCCGCGCCGCGCTGCAGAACAGCGGGCTGTCGTTTCCTCATAACAAGAAAATCATCGTCAACCTGGCGCCTGCTGAACTGCCCAAGGAAGGCGGGCGTTTTGACCTGCCGATCGCCCTGGGCCTGCTGGCCGCCAGCGGGCAGATCGACGGCAGCAAGCTGGATCAGCTCGAATGCGCGGGCGAGTTGTCGCTGGCGGGCGAGTTGCGGCCGGTGCGTGGCGCCTTGGCGATGAGCCTGGCGCTCAAGCGTGCTGGCAGCGGCCGCTTGCTGGTGCTGCCTATGCTCAGTGCGGCCGAGGCGGCGCTGGTGGCGGAAGTGCCGGTGCTGCAAGCCGGCCATCTGCTCGATCTGGTGGCTGCTTTGCAACCGGGTAGCGAGCAGCCGCTGGCATTTGCCCAACCATCGGCGCGCGCTGCCGCGCCAGCCCTGCCCGATCTGCGCGACATCAAGGGCCAGGCCGGTGCCAAACGCGCGCTCGAAATCGCCGCCGCGGGTCAGCACAGCCTGCTGCTGGTCGGCCCGCCAGGTACCGGTAAATCGATGCTGGCGCAGCGGCTGGCCGGTTTGCTGCCGCCGCTCGACAACGATGCCGCGCTTGAATCGGCAGCGATGCTGAGCCTGGCAGGCCAGTTCGACCTGGCCCGCTGGGGCCAGCGGGTGATGCGCAGCCCGCACCATAGCGCCTCGAGCGTCGCCCTGGTCGGTGGCGGCTCACCGCCGCGGCCGGGCGAGATTTCACTGGCCCTGCATGGCGTGCTGTTTCTCGACGAATTGCCCGAGTTCAACCGCGCGGCGCTGGAAGCTTTGCGCGAGCCGATGGAGAGCGGCCAGATCCTGATCTCGCGCGCCGCGCGTCAGGCGCTGTTCCCGGCCAGTTTCCAGCTGATTGCGGCGATGAATCCCTGCCCCTGCGGTCATCTGGGCAACCCGCTGCGCGCCTGCCGTTGCACACCGGATCAGGTGTCGCGTTACCAGGGGCGGCTCAGCGGCCCGTTTCTGGACCGGCTCGACTTGCAGATCGAAGTCCCGATGGTGGCGCCTGCTGCGCTGGCGGCCGCGGCCGACGGCGAACCCAGCAGCGAAGTGGCCTTGCGGGTTGCCGCCGCGCGCGAGCGTCAACTGGCGCGCCAGGGTTGCAGCAATGCCTTGCTGCCGCCCCAGGTGCTCGATCAGCATGGCCTGCCCGACAAGGCCGCGATGGACCTGCTCT
>CANFIC010000275.1 GCA_947446685.1 Burkholderiales bacterium | reverse complement strand
GTAGGGCATGTAGGTGACTCCGATGCGCTTGGCTTGCAAAAACAAGGCCTCGCGCTCGGGGCCATCGGCCATGCCTTGCAGTTCGTCATAGAGCTTGTCGAACTCGGGCGATTTGAAGCGAGACAAATTCTGCCCGCCACCGGCCGGGCCATAAAGGCGCTGCAAACTGCTCAGCCCATCGGGTTGCGATGCACTGGAGCCAACGCCCCAGATCATGAACTTGCCGCCGCGCGCACTCTTCAGGTTTTCCGGCCATTTGGCCGCCTTGATCTCGACCTTGATGCCGATGGCCGACAGGTTCTTCAGCCATAGCTCATCGAGTTGGCGCGACTGGTTGTCGGGTTGGCTATTGCGTACCAGCACCAGCGGCTGGCCATTGGGCTGAATGCGCCAGCCATCGCGCATCACATAGCCGTAAAGGTCGAGCAAGGCCATTGCGCGCGCCGGGTCGAAATCACCCATTTCGGATTTGAAATCGGCCGCATAACCGGTGGTGTGCGGCACCATTTGCGATTGCGCCGGAATCGCCTGACCACGACGCACCAGACGAATTTCACGGCCCACATCGATGGCCAGCGAAATCGCGCGGCGCAGCGCCACACGTTCAGGCGTCATGCCGCCGACCACCGGGTCTTCCAGATTGAAAACGGTCAGGGTCGCATCGGCACCGATGCTGCGATAGGCCTGCATGCCCTTCTTGGCCAAATTCGGCGCCAGCTTGCCATTGGGCATGGCCTGGCTGATGAACTCGGCCGGCACGCGCTCGAGAAAATCCTGCTCCGCGTTCAGGAACGACAGCCAGCGCGGCTGCGCCTCCTCGATGATCGCGATGCGGATCTGGTCGATCATCGGCAGACGCCGGCCTTTGAAGCGCGCCTGCAAAGCCTGACCTTCGGCATCTTCGGCTGTCGCCTCACCGTCGTAGAAACGCTCGCGATAGCCCGGGTTGCGCTCAAGCACGATCTGCGACGAACGCCGCCACGATTTCAGCAGGAACGGGCCGGTGCCGACCGGGTGCTCGGAGATCTTGTCACCGTAATGTTCAACCACTTCGCGCGCCATGGCGCCATACAGATCGCTGCCGGCCAGCAGGGTTTCAAGCAAGCGCGGGCGGGCGCGCTCGGTCTTGATCTGCAAGGTGTAGCGGTCCAGCGCACGCAGGCCCTCGATCTCCTTGTCGTAATCGAAGGGCTTTTTCTTGTCCATCGCCTGGCGGCGCAGCGCCGCCAGGCCCACCAAGCCGGTCTCTTCCATGCTGCTCCAGCCTGGGCTTTTCAAAGCCGGATCGGCAAAGCGCTTGTACATATAGACGAAGTCATGCGCGGTCAATTCGCGCCTTGCGCCTTTGAAGGCCGGATCGTCGGCAAAATAAATGCCGGGCTGGATGCGGACGGTGAAGCTGCGGAAGTCGGCCGAGACTTCGGGCATGGCGCTGGCGACCAGGGGCTTGATCTGCACCGGGCGCGCCAGATGGTCGTAGCGATAGAGCGATTCGAAAATCGCCGCCGTGAGCGTGCGCGAATAGAGGTCGGAAAGCTGCGAAGGGTCGAACCCGGTTTCAGCAATCGGAAAGGCGTAATTCAGCACCTTGACCGGCTCGGCGGACAGCGGGCCGGATGCTGCCAGGGCGCTCGCGGCAAGGGCCAGGGCGGAAAGCGCGCGGCGCGTCAGCACAAAGTATGGATTCATAAGTAGGGTGGCTGACTGTCGATGAAACGCCAGTAGTTGTTCGAGAACGGATGGGGCTGGTAGCCGGTCACCCAGGGCTGCGACAAGCGCAGGCGGATGCGGTGCACATGGGCTTTCATCGGCATATAGGCGGTCAGCAAGCGCAGCGCCTCGGTGATCAAGGCCTGGCGAGCCGGGCCGTCGGGCAGAGCCAGCGTCTGCTCGATCAAACGGTCATAGGCGGGAAGATTGAAGCGGCTCAGGTTGTCTTCGCCCTTGGACGGGCCGTAAGCCATCTTCAGCAAGGCTTCGGCATCCGGATCGGTGGCGGTCTGGCCCAAGGTCCAGATCATCAGCTTGCCAGCGCGTGCCATTTTCAACTGCTCCGGCCAAGTCGCCTGCTTGAACTCGAGGCGCAGGCCGAGCACCTTCATATGCTTGAGCCACAACTCGTTGAACTGGCGCGAGCTGCTGTCGGGCTGGGTGTGGAACTGCAGCAGCAGCGGTTTGCCATCGGGCTGCTCGCGCCAGCCGTCGCCATCGCGGTCGAGATAGCCATACATATCGAGCAAGGCTCTGGCGCGCGCCGGGTTGAACTCGCTCATCTCGGTTTTGAAATCGGACAAATAGCCAAAAGTGTTGGGCACCAGAATGCTTTGCGCCGGAATGGCAAAGCGCTTGCGCAGTTGGCGGATTTCCTCCTGGTTGTCATAGCCCAGCGCGATCGCCCGGCGCAGCGCGATCCGATCGGCGCTGTAACCGCCCACCACCGGATCTTCCATATTGAAAACTGTGAACACCACGTCAGAGCGCAGACCCTTGTTCAGCTGTACACCTCGCTTGACCAGATTGGGGGCCAATTGCCCAAGCGGCGCCGCCAGGTTGGCAAAGTCATAGGGCACCGAGACGACGTCGAAGTCATTGGCCAGAAAGGCCAGCCATTGCGGCTGCGCCTCGGAAATGATGGAGATTTCGACCCGGTCCAGCATCGGCAGGCGCCGGCCCTGCAACTGGCGGGCAATCGCCTGACCGGCGGCATCGTCAGCGGCCGGCTGCTCGTCGTAATAGCTTTCCCGGAACGTCGGGTTGCGCACCAGCACCATCCTGGATGAGCGTCGCCACTCACTCAGCCTGAAGGCACCGGTGCCGACCGGGTGCTCCATGATGGTGTCGCGATACAGCTCGGTCACCTCGCGCGCCACCGCAGCAGCACTCAGTTGGGCCAGCCTGTCGGCAAAACGCGGGCTGCTGCGGCCGAGCTTGATACGCAGCGTGTAGCGGTCCAGCGCCTGCAAGCCTTCGACCTCGCGGTCGTAATCGAAGGGCTTGCGGCTCTTGACGGCAGCGCTGCGCAAGGCCTCCATGCCGAGAATTTTCTCGCCCTGCAGGTTGGCGTAATTGGGGCTGTTCAGCTGCGGATCGAAATTCCGCTTGATCGAATAGACATAGTCGGCAGCGACCAGTTCACGCGGCTTGCCGCCAAAAGCCGCATCGTCGGCGAAGTAAATGCCGGGCTTGATGCGCAAGGTAAAGGTCGTGAAGTCAGCACTGACTTCCGGCATTGCCTCGGCAGTCTGTGGCTTCAAACGAATTGGCCTGGCCAGATAGTCGTAGCGCAGCGGCGCCTCGAAAATGTTCGATGCGATCTCGCTTGAATAATCGTCACTGATCTGCGCCGGGTCGAAACCGGTCTCGGCGATCGGAAATGCATAGCGCAGCACATGCGGAGCGGCGGCTTCGGCAGCGGCGCCCATTGCCGCGGCACAGAGCAGCAAGGCGCGCAGCATGGCGGCGACAGGCCTCACATCAAGACCCCTGGCGCTTCAGCGCCGCTTCATCGATGTCGACATATTTCCAGAAATCGCGCAGAAACACGTTGCGGCTGTAGCCGATCACCCAGGGTTGGGCCATGTCGGTGAAGATCCGGTGCACATGCAATTTGTAGGGCATATAGGCGACGAGAAGCTTTTGCGCCTCGTTCATCACGGCCTGCCGTTCCGGGCCATTGGCCATCGCCTTTTGCTGCTTGTACAGCTCATTGAAGGCCGGCAGGTCAAAGCGCGATTTGTTCGCCTGGCCTTTGGCCCCGCCATCGCCGAGCGCCAGAAAGGTGTCGCCGTCGGGTGCGGTGGCGACCCAACTGACACCCCACATCATCAACTTGCCGGCGTTCGCCGCCTTCAGGTTCTCGGGCCATTTGGCGGTCTTGAAGGTGATGCGCAGATTGATCGCGGCCATATTCTTCTGCCATAACTCGGTCCGCAAGCGGCTCTGGCTGTCGGGCTGGGTCGCGTATTCGATCTGCAGCGGCGAGCCGTCGGGCAGGTCGCGCCAACCGTCCCCATCGCGGTCGACATAGCCGTACATATCGAGCAAGGCCTTGGCCTTGGGCAGGTTGAACTCGCTCATCTCGGACTTGAACTGCGGGTCGTAGCCGAAAGTACCCGGCGCAATCGGCCCCTGGGAAGGAATTGCCTGGCCGCGGCGCGGCAGACGGATTTCCTTGTCGAGGTCGGTCGCCAGCGAGATCGCGCGGCGCAATGCCACCTGCGCCGGTTGGTAGCCACCGACCACCGGATCGAGCATATTGAAATAGGAAAAAGCCACGTCGGCGCGCGCGTAGCGGATCATCTGGATGCCGCGCTTGGCCAGATTCGGCGCCAGCTTGTTGTTGGGCATCGCGATCGTGGCGAAATCGGCCGGCACCTCTTCGATCACATCGGCCTCGCTGCTCAGGAACGACAGCCAGCGCGGCTGACTTTCCTCGATGATCGCGATCTCGACCCGGTCGACCAGCGGCAAGCGCCGGCCCTGCAAAGAGGCGGCCTGCGCGCTCAACGCCGCGTCACCAACGGGTGGCTGCTCGGCATAAAGCACTTTGCGGAAATTCGGATTTTTCTCGAGCACGATGCGCGAGCTGCGTCGCCACTCGGCCAAGCGCCAGGCATTGGTGCCGACCGGATGCTCCATGATTTTGTCGCCATAGAGATCGACCACCTCATGCGCGACCGCGCCGAGGAAACCGGCATCGGCAAACTGGTTGATGAAGCGCGGGTCACCGACGCCGAGCTGCACCTGGAAACGATAGCGATCGAGCTGCTTCAGGCCGGCGACCGGCCGCGCATAGTCAAAGGGTTTTTTCGCCGCTTGCAACTCGCGGCGCAGCTCGGACAGGCCGAGGATCTTGACGTTTTCGAGCAAATAGAGGTTGGGGCTTTTCCAGCGCGGGTCGTAATGGCGCTTGATCGAATAGACATAGTCGGCCGCCGTCAACTCGCGCGGCTTGCCCTTGAAGGCCGGGTCGTCAGAGAAAAATATCCCCGGCTGCAACTCGAAGGTCAAGGTCTTGAAATCGGCCGAAACTTCGGGCATCGCCACCAGCGTCGCGGGTCTGAGCTTTGCCGGCTTGGTCAGATATTCGAACTGCAGTGGCGAGTCGAAAATGCCTGCGGCCACTGATTTGGAATAGTTGTCGGATATCTGCGCCGGATCAAAACCGGTCTCGGCCACCCGGAAGGCATAGCGCAGCACCTTGGGCTCGGCCTGAGCCACCGGCAAGAGAAAGATTGCGGCTATCGCCAGTTGCAAAAAACCCGATCGAAACAAGATCACCCCTTCAAATAATGGCGC
>CANFIC010000274.1 GCA_947446685.1 Burkholderiales bacterium | reverse complement strand
CGCTCGCAAGTAAGCGCCAAACGTCGAACAAGCAAAGGAAACAAGATGAGTGCAGTACTTGACCACAAAGGTCACGACGTTCATGACCACCACGACGACCACCATGCACCTTCGGGCTGGAGGCGCTGGTTGTTTGCGACCAATCACAAGGACATCGGGACTTTGTACCTGCTGTTCTCGTTCGCGATGCTGATGGTTGGCGGCGTGCTGGCCCTGTGCATCCGCGCTGAGCTGTTCCAGCCCGGCCTGCAGTTCTTCAACCCGGAGCTGTTCAACCAGTTCACCACGATGCATGGTCTGATCATGGTGTTCGGCGCGATCATGCCGGCCTTCGTCGGTTTCGCCAACTGGATGATCCCGCTGCAGATCGGCGCTGCCGACATGGCTTTTGCGCGCATGAACAACTTCAGCTTCTGGCTGCTGATTCCTGCTGCCTTGAGCCTGGTTGGGTCTTTCTTCATGCCCGGCGGTGCGCCCGCTGCCGGCTGGACGCTTTATGCGCCGCTGACGCTGCAGATGGGTCCGTCGATGGACGCCGGCATCTTCGCGATGCACTTGATGGGTGCTTCGAGCATCATGGGATCGATCAATATCGTCGTGACCATCCTGAACATGCGCGCTCCCGGCATGACGCTGATGAAAATGCCGATGTTCTGCTGGACCTGGCTGATCACGGCCTATCTGCTGATAGCCGTGATGCCGGTGCTGGCCGGAGCGATCACGATGACGCTGACCGACCGCCACTTCGGTACGTCCTTCTTCAACCCCGCCGGTGGTGGTGATCCGGTGATGTATCAGCATATTTTCTGGTTCTTCGGCCACCCCGAGGTCTACATCATGATCTTGCCGGCCTTCGGCATCGTCAGCCAGATCGTGCCGGCATTTGCCCGCAAGCGCCTTTTCGGCTACGCCTCGATGGTCTATGCCACCGCGTCGATCGCAATCCTGTCATTCATCGTCTGGGCCCACCATATGTTCGCCACCGGCATGCCGGTCACCGGGCAGTTGTTCTTCATGTACGCGACGATGCTGATTGCGGTGCCGACCGGCGTGAAAATCTTCAACTGGCTGGCGACGATGTGGCGCGGCTCGATGACCTTCGAGTCGCCGATGCTGTTCGCGGTCGGCTTCATCTTCGTCTTCACCATGGGCGGCTTTACCGGCTTGATCCTGGCGATGGCGCCGATCGACATCCAGGTCCAGGACACCTATTACGTGGTCGCGCATTTCCACTATGTGCTGGTGGCGGGTTCCTTGTTCGGCATGTTTGCCGGCTTCTACTACTGGGCGCCGAAATGGACCGGTGTGATGTACAACGAATGGCGTGGCAAGTTCCATTTCTGGGGTTCGCTGGTCACCTTCAACATCACTTTCTTCCCGATGCATTTCCTCGGCCTCGCCGGCATGCCACGGCGTTACGCTGACTACCCGACCCAGTTCACCGATTTCAATGCGATCGCTTCGATCGGGGCCTTCGGCTTCGGCTTCATGCAGGTCTATTTCTTCCTCGCCGTGGTGCTGCCAATGATGCGTGGCAAGGGTGAGAAAGCATCGCAGTGCCCTTGGGAAGCTGCCGAAGGCCTGGAATGGGAAGTGGCTTCGCCCGCACCGTTTCATACCTGGGAAACACCGCCCAAGCTGAATGCCAATGCGACCAAGGTGATCGGCTGAAAATGGCTGCCAACGCCGAGCAACGCAAGAGCAACAAACGCCTGGGGCTGATCCTGCTCAGCGTGGCCCTGGTCTTCGGTCTCGGCTTTGTCAGCAAGATTTTCTTGTTCGGGTTTTGAGTTGTCGATGAAGACTTCGAGTTGGACTTTTGCCGCCGCTTTACGCAGGGACAACCGGCAGTTGGTCGGCAAACTCGTCGTCGTGGTCGGGCTGATGTTCGGCTTCGGCTACGCGCTGGTGCCGATGTACCGGGCGATCTGTACGGCGCTGGGCATCAACGTGCTGTCGCTGTCGGAACGGCAGCATGCAGTGCGAGCCGATGGTGCGAAGAACACGCAAATCGATCTCAGCAGGTCAATCTCGGTTGAGTTCGATGCCAATGCGCGTGGCCCTTGGGAGTTCAAGCCGGCCGTCACGCATCTTGCTGTGCATCCGGGTGAATTGACGACAGTGATGTACGAGTTCAGCAATACGCAGAACCGGGTGATGACTGCACAGGCGATCCCGAGTTATGCGCCGAAGCAGGCCACCGCCTATTTCAACAAGCTGGAATGTTTTTGTTTCAATGAATACACCTTGCAGCCCGGGGAAGCCAAGCGTTGGCCCGTGGTCTTCGTGATCGACCCCAAGCTGCCGGCGGATGTGAAGACCATCACCCTGTCCTATACCTTCTTCGAGGTCGCTGGCAAGGGTGCCAAGCAGGCTGTGCAAGTGGTGACATCGGGCTCGCGCTCATGAAGCCGCTGGCTGAGCTGACACCGGTCACATCCAGACCAGTGTCGTTTTTGCAGACCATGCGCGCGGTGGCATGGTCATTTTTCGGCGTGCGGCGCGGCGCTGATTATGAGAAAGATGTGGCTCAACTGAACCCGGTGCATGTCATCATCGCGGGCTTGTTGGGAGCTGTTTTGTTCGTGCTGGCGCTGGTGCTGTTGATCCAATGGGTCATCGGCAGCGGTGTGGCCAGCGCTTAGTTGTGATCAGGACTGAGTCCAGTTCGAGGAGAGAAAATATGTCGGCAGCGACTGCTACGGGCCATGCCCCACATTATTTCGTACCGGCGCCTTCGCGGCACCCGGTGATGGCTGCGATCGGCCTTTTCATGGTCGTCATGGGTGCAGGCCAATGGATCAACGGTCACCATTGGGGCGTCTGGCTGCTCGCCTTCGGTTTCCTCTGGTTTGCCGTGGTGCTGACACAGTGGTTCCGCCAGGCGATCGGCGAGAGCGAGTCAGGGTTTTACGGCGATAACGTGGACCTGTCGTTCCGCTGGAGCATGGGCTGGTTCATCTTCTCTGAAGTGATGTTCTTCGGCGCGTTTTTCGGCGCGCTGTACTGGACCCGCATGCATGCGGTGCCGTCGCTCGGCGATCTGGAAAACTCTCTGCTCTGGCCGGACTTCAAGGCCTTGTGGCCAAGCGTTGCTGCCGGCATGACCGCATCGCCTGCCGGGACGGTCGAGGCTTTCAGCACCATGGGCCCATGGCCGCTGCCGACGATTAATACGGCCTTGCTGCTGACTTCAGGCGTGACGCTGACGATTGCCCACCATGCGCTGATCGTCGACAACCGTTCCAAGACGATCGCCTTCATGTGGTTGACGGTGCTGCTCGGCGTGACATTCCTGTTTGTCCAAGGCTATGAATACCACCATGCCTATACCGAACTGAATTTGAAGCTGAGCTCGGGTGTCTACGGTTCGACCTTTTTCATGCTGACCGGTTTCCACGGTTTCCACGTGTTCGTCGGTATGTTGATGCTCTTGTTCATCACCCTGCGACTGCAAAAAGGCCATTTCACCAAGGATCGGCATTTCGGCTTCGAAGGTGCCGCCTGGTATTGGCACTTTGTCGACGTCGTCTGGCTGGGCCTGTACGTGATCGTTTACTGGCTCTGATAAAAGACCTTGGATAAAGCAAAAAGCGCCGCAAACGCGGCGCTTTTCTATTGGTGCGATTTCAACGCAATGGCAGACCGGTCGGTTCGATCCAGCCCAGCCAGTAGCTCAGCAAGATGAACAGGAACAGCGCGACTGAAATGCCGACCCGCACCGCGAGGGCCCGGGCCATGTTCGGCCCGCGCTTCTCACTTTTGTTGCCGTTTTTCAGCATGAACAAACCGGCGGCGGCCAGCGCGCCGAGAATGCCGATGAAGGCGATCAAGATGACGATTTTCATGCGGCCTGATTATGCCCTCCAGGGGATGTCGTGAAGAACGGTATGCGCGTCGCGCTGCTGCTGCTTGCCTTGGCTGGCATCTTGCTGACTTTCAGGCTTGGTTTCTGGCAGCTTGATCGGGCCGCGCAAAAGCTGGCCTGGCAAGCGTCGATTGCCGAGCGTGGTCAATTGCCGGCCCTGCAGGCGCAGGATCTGACGGCGGTAGGGGCAGATGCGCAATTGCATCGGCGAGTTCATCTGCGCGGCCATTGGCTGGCCGACAAGACCGTCTTTCTCGATAACCGACCGATGCAGGGCCGGGTGGGTTTCTTCGTGGTCACGCCCTTGCAGCTTGAAGGCAGCAGCCAAGCGGTTCTGGTGCAGCGCGGTTGGGCACCCCGCGATGCGCAAGACCGCAGCCGTTTGCCGCCGCTCGCCACGCCGGCCGGATGGGTCGAAATCGAAGGTCGTTTGGCCGCTTCTCCATCAAGGCTGTATGAGTTCAGCGCGGCGGCAAGCGGTCCGATCCGGCAAAATGTCGGGATTGATTCATTTCCGACAGACCTTTACCTGCTGCCGTTGACCGTGGTGCAACTGGCATCTGCCGCGGAGGACGGGTTGCTGCGTGACTGGCCTGCAGTCGATGCAGGCCTGCAAAAGCATTATGGTTACGCCTTTCAATGGTTTGCGCTCTGCGCATTGATCCTGGGTCTCTATGTCTGGTTCCAACTCATCCAACCCCGTCGCAAGCAGTCAAGCAGCAGTTGACCCCTTCGCCATGACGGTGCACAGCCAGCCAGACCCGCGCCTTCTGGAGGCTCAGCAACGCACGGCCAGTGGTCGCTTGCGCATGTTGCTGGTGGTGGCGGCCTGTGCGGCGCCGGTGCTTGCGTCCTACTTCACGTTCTACGTGCTCAAGCCCAGCGGCCAAGCCTATGGCGAGTTGATCACGCCGCCGGTCGAGATTCCCGCCTTGTTGAACTTGCGCGATCTGGCCGGGCAGCCGGTGACTGCGGCATCGCTGAAAGGCCAATGGCTGCTGACCGTGGTGCAGGATGGGGCTTGCGATGACGCTTGTGAAAAGCAGTTGTACGTGCAGCGCCAGTTGCGCCAGATGCTCGGCAAGGAGCGCGACAAGGTCGACAAGCTCTGGCTGATTCCTGACGATCAGCCCTTGCGCCCGGCGCTGCAAAAAGCCTTGACCGAGGGCGTGCCGGTGACGATTTTGCGCGCCAGTCGCGCCGAGATCGAGGCCTGGCTCAAGCCGGCTGCGGGGCAGTCGCTGCGCGACCATTTCTTCCTGATCGACCCACGCGGCCTGTGGATGCTGCGTGCGCCGGCCTTGCCTGATCCGGTCAAGCTCAAAGGGGACCTGAGCCGATTGCTCAAGGCCAATCAGAGCTGGGATGAGCCGGGGCGCTGATGTTGAATAGCATCGACTTCTCGGCCTTGTTGCAACTTGCCGGCCTGGGTGCCTTGCTG
>CANFIC010000273.1 GCA_947446685.1 Burkholderiales bacterium | reverse complement strand
GGAGCGGCAGTGAACATCGATGCGGTGGCCGCCATGGCGATCTGCAAGGGCGCCTGAAGCCCCGCCTGAAGCAAGCTGGTCGTGCCCGCTACCGGCCGACAGTCGCTGAAGGTTCTGAAAAGTTCAGGCACCAGGAGCCGACGTGCTGCGGCACGGACAGATCGGAAGGTCAATGCGCGCCGATGGAGATTTGCACATCAAGTGCGCCGGCCTTCTCGAACACCACACGAAGGTCATAGTTGCGGCCCCACTGCAAGGGTGTGACCAAGCCGCGCAGCAACAGGTGCGGATGACCCGGCTCGAACAGCAGCCGCTCGGCCGGGGCGATCGCAATGGCAGCCAGAGCCGGGGCAGTCAGGTCGTCGCTGCCGCGCAATTCAACCCGCTCGGCCAACCGGGTGGTGGCTGACAGCAGACGATCGTTGCGGCTGACGTTGTCGAGCCTGAAGTACACCGGTGCATCGGTAGCACCAGGCGCAGTCGCTTCTGCCCAGGGATGAATGAAGGTCAAGCCCTCGGCGTAATACTCATGGGCCTGAGTCGGGCCAGCCAAAGCAGCCAAGGTGGCCAAAGCCGGAATGAAGCGTCGTATTGTCTGGTACATGGTGTTCCCGGTTCAGGAGGAAAAGCTAAGGCCATAGCCCCAGGCGTCGAGCCGGCGGGGAATGGCGTTGAAGGCGATGCTCACGCGCAGTCCGCCCCGGTTGGGCGGCACTTCGTGCAATAGCGAACTGGGGAACAGCACGGCGTCACCGATGGCCGGCGTCGGCCCTATCCATTTGTCGGCATTGAAGGCGCCTGTGACTGTGCCGGCATGGCTGTTGCTGAAGACGAAATCGCGCCCGCCCAGACTGCGAATGAAGCGGGTCTGCGCAGAGGCGTCAACTTCGCTCAAATAGACCACACCCGAGACAAAGCAATTGGCGTGGTTGTGCACCGCTTGGTGGGCACCGGTCTGCAGCACATTGGCCCACATTTCCTTGATCGCCCAGGGCAGCGTTTCGCCGAACATCAGCCGGCCCATCTCGACCACCTCGGGCAGCAGGCGCCGGGCCAGCGCGGCAAGCGCCGGATCGTCGGCCGGATCAATGATCTGGCTGTGCGCCAAGGCGCTGTCGCGGTGGTTGGGCAGCGCAGCTTCGCGGATGAAACGTTCCCGCAGGCTCTGGGCCTGGGTGGCGTCGATGAGCTGAGGGCATTGCATCAGCGGGGTCGGGAAAAGTGACAGAACTTGGGCCATACGGGGTGCTCCGGTGGTGCCTCAGGCGGCGATGGCCAGAATGCGGGTGATGGACCAGAAGGCAGCCGTCGCGCCGATTGAATAGATCAGCCCACGGCGCAGTTGCAGGCGCCAGCTCAGGCGTGCCGCCAGCAGGCTCAAACCCCAGGCCAGAGCCACCACGCCCAGTTGGCCGGCTTCGACGCCCAGATTGAAGCTCAGCAAGGCGATCGAGACATGCTGCTCGGGCAGGCCGATGTCCTTGAGCGCGCCCGCAAATCCCAGACCATGTACCAGCCCGAACAAGAACGCCACCAGCGCCGGCCAACGCCGCGACAGGGTCTCGCGATCGTTCAAGGCTTCGGCCGCGACCAGCACGATGGACAAGGCGATGCAGGCCTCCACCGGCGGCGAACGCAGGACCAGCCAGCCCAGGGCGCTGGACGCCAGGGTCAGGGTGTGGGCCAGCGTAAACGCGGTGATGGTGCCGACCAGGCGACGGCGAAAACCGACCAGAAACAGCAAGCCGATCACGAACAACAAGTGGTCGATGCCGCTCAGGATATGTTCCACCCCCAGCCACCCATAGGCGCGCGCCACCTCAGCGCCACCGCGACCGTCGCGAGCGCCACCAAATAACTGGATCCGGGGCTGGCCACTGGTCAAGGTCTGGACCGTGTTTTCACCGCCGCGCCAATGGATGCGCACGATCACCGCCGAATAGGCTTGGCCGACGCCTTGCACCGACAGGTTACCCACCAGTCCTTTGGGGCAGTTCACGATCTGGCCCGTGCCGACACAGCCTTCGGGCCACAGCGGTGTCAGGTCCTCGGCCACCGGCTTGTTCTTGCCAGGCACGCCCCAGCCCCAGAAAAATTCGCCGGAGCCGGTCTCGCGCAGCGTCAGGTCGGCCATGCTCATCTCATGCGCCGAGACATGCATTGACAGCCCGGACAGGGCCGCCAACCAGACCCAAAGCAGGCGGCGCGCTACCCGGAAGAAGCTGCCGGTCACTTGACAGCCCCTTGATCCAGGACCTTGAATTTTTTGCCCATCTCGCGCACCGCACGGGTTGTCAGTTCGGCCATGGTGTCGTCCTTCCAGTCGCGGTAGACGGTTTCCTCGATGGCCTCGAACCGCGCTGGCTCCCCCGCCGTCAACTGCACCAGGCGCACCACACGCAGGCCGTCGGCACTGGCCAGAGCCTGCCATTCCCCGGGAGTCGCCTGCTCCAGCGCAGCGGTGAACGCCTCGCCATAACCCTGCACCAGATTGCCGCGCGGCCGGTCCTTGAACACCCGCAGGCTGCTCTCGACCTCGCTCTTGCCGCGGCCGTTGAGCGCCTCGACGAAGGGCTTCAGGCTTTCGGCGCTGCGTTCAATGTTGACCACCGCCTCCATGAAGTCAACCCGCGCCGGCGCGTCGTAGCGGGCATGGCGGGCCTCGAACCATTGGCGCAGGCCGTCCCGTTCGATTTTCGGCAGGTTCAGGCCAGCCTGCGTCAGGCTCAAAGCCTTGAAGATCACGCGCTCGCGGAGGCTGCTATCGCCGCGGTCCAGCCCAAGCGCCAGGCCTTCGCGGTAAAGCACTTCGTTGTCGACCCAGCGATCGACCAGGACCTTCAAGTCGGCCGGGCTGGGGTCGCGCTTCATGCCGCTCTTGAAGATTTCCGCCGACTCCTTGCGGACATCGGCGCTGACCACGATGGTCTGCGGATCGCCACGCTGCGCAGCGATCAGCCGGTCGGCGCCGAAGATCAGCGCGCCCAGCAGCAGGAAATGCAGCAAGGGCTCGCGGGCCAAACTACGCCAGTGCAGCGTCGTGGCCGGCGGCTGTGGCGCCGGCTGGACTGCGGGGATTGCGGTGTTTTCGGGGGTTATGTTCATGGATTCAGGGTTTGCTACAAAGTTCAAGGTCGGGCGTGTGAGGGTCGCGCTTGCAGCGCGGCCCTGAGCTGTTGCACACGCTCGGGATCGCGTTGCGCCAGACCGCTGGCCATCGCGTTGAGCGCATCACGAGCGGGGGTGAACTCGGGGCTCAGATCGAGCAGGGCCAGCAGGGGGTTTTGCAGCCGGGTCAGGGTCTGCACCAAGTCACTGTCGGGCTGCACCTGCATGCCGAGTTCGAGGTAACGCTGGCGCGCCGACCAGTAGGCCTGCAGCCGCTGCGCGGTGGGCGAGGTGGGATCTACGAGCAGATCGGCCGCTTGCGGCTGCAGCGCCTGGATCAGTCCCAGCAAGCGCTGGCGTGGCGTGGTCTGCGGCGCGTAAGTGTCCCAGGGCGCGCTGTGCACGACCTGGGGCCGGTCATCGGTGTTGATCACCGCGCCCTGGGCAAATTGGCGCAGCGCCGCTGGCCCGGCCAGCAAGCTGCCCAGCAGGCCGAATTCGTCGTCCAGGCGCGCACGCAGCCGCGCCTGTTGCCAGGCCGCAGCGCCATCTTCGGTGAGCGGCAGCAACGGCGCCTCGGCATCGAAGCGCGGCATATCCGGCCGGGCCAGCAGGCCCAGCACCGGCGTGTCCAGGCTGTTGCTGGCCAGCACCGCCACCCCTTGCGGGTAGACCTGCAGAAAAGCCGCGACGATGCTGCGCAGCGTGCCCAGTTCCATCTGGTGCAGCGCCAGCCACTGGCAGAACAGGCCGCCCGAGGCCAGTCGCGCGCGCACCGCGGCAAATTGCTCGACGGTATAGAGCGTGCCAGCGCCGTTGCGTGCCGGATGGAACAAATCGGCGACGATCACGTCGTAGCGGTCGTCACCGGCCTGGACGAAGCGGCGCGCATCGGCGGCCAGCCAGCGCACGGGTGTGCCAGCCTGTGGCGCGCCAGGGGCGCGGGCAAAAAAATCGGCGGCCGCAATCACCTCGGGCAGCAGTTCTACCGCATCGACCTGTACCCGCGCATCGCTGGCCGCAGCCGCGGCGGTGAAGCCAGTGCCCAGGCCCAGGAACAAGGCGTGCCGGGCCGGGAATGGCAGGGGGTCGATACCACTGCCAGCGCCGCTGGCATGCAACAGCAATGGCAGTTGAGCCAGCCGCCATTCCAGCCAACCGCTGGCGCTACTGCCTTCCTGGGCACGGTTGTTGATGCGCAGGCGTGATACGCCCTGGGCATCCTGCACCACGCTGACCGCCGCCATCACGCCGTCGCGGTAGCTGACCAAGGTGGATCCTGGCGATTGCTCGATGAAGCGCAGCGGCGGCGCCCACAGCGCCAGGGCCATGGCGGCCAGCGCTGGTGCCCAGGCGCTGGCATGACGCCATTGTTGCAGCGGTTGCAACAACACATAGCCCAGCAGCAGCAGCGCCAAAGTGGCGCATGCACCTACTACGGGCAACGCCACCACGCCGATCAGCAGCGGCGCCACCGCCGCACCGGCCGTGTTGACGGCCAGCGCGTGGCCCAGCGCCCAACCGCGCGCTTGAGCGCGCAGGCACAAATGGGTGAACAGGCCGCCCATCACCAAGGTCGGGCCGGCCATCGCCAGCACGCCGGCCATTGCTTCGCCGGCCAGCGCGGTCCAGGGCGCCGCGCCCCATTGCTGCACCGGCCAGGCGCACAGCGCCTGTGCCCACCACAGGCTGGCGCCGCCCGCGCCCACCGCCAATGTCAGACAGGCCAACCAGCGCGACAGGCTGGTGGCGTCGCTATCACCCCCAGCGCGGCTCGCGAAAAAACCGCGCCAGCGCGGGTACCAAGCTGCGCCGGCCGCTGTACCCAGCAGGTAAACCGCCAGCAGCACGGCCTGGCTGTAAACCGTGTTCTCGGTGACTTGGCTGAGCACTCGCACAGCCAGCACCTCATAGCCGATTCCGAGCAAGCCACTGCCAAACAGCAGGATGGCCATGCCGAGCCGAGGCAGGTACGGGCCGGCGGCCAGCACCGGCTCGCGACTCTGTTCGATCGGCAAAGCATCGCGCCACAGGACCCAGGCCAGCAGCGCGCACAAAGCATTGATCGCCGCGCAGCCCAGGCCGGTGCGCAGCACACCCCATTGTGGCAAGGCCCAGAACACCGCCAGCAGCACGCCGGCAACTGCGCCCAGGGTGTTGGCGGCATAGAGGCCACTCAGACCGTGCGAACCTGCGAAATGGCCAGCCGGGTCAGCCTC
>CANFIC010000272.1 GCA_947446685.1 Burkholderiales bacterium | reverse complement strand
TGGCGTCGCGCGAGGCCTTCTCGCCCTCGTTCATGCGCTTGTTGATGTCCTTCAGGTCCTCGATCGGCACGACGGCGCGGGTCTGGATGTCCATCAACTTTTGCTGCAATTCCTGCACTGAGGGCAGGTTGCGCGCAAGCACGTTGGAGTAGGGTTTGCCGGCGGCAATTTCCTTCTCGGCCCATTGGCGATTCAAGGCATTGGGCGGGAAGCTCTTGATGAAATACTCTTGCGGCATGCCGCATTTGTCGACCACGATCTTGCGCAACTCGCGCTCGTAGCGGCGTACATCGTCGACCTGCGAGCGCAGGATGTCGCAAAGCTTCTCGATCGTCTTGACCGTGAAACGGATCGTCATCAACTCCTGGCTGATCGCCAGTTGTGCCTTGTTGTAGGAGGCCGAACGGTAGCCATCCTTGTCGAAGGCCTTGCGCATCTTGTCGAAGTTGGCCGACAGCGAGTCCAACTTGATCAAAGCGGCGTTTTTCAGCTCTTCGAGCTTCTTGGTCAATGCCTTCGAGCCGCCATTGCCGTCGTCATCGTCCTCTTCGTCGAATTCGTCGAAGTCTTCTTCGGCCACATAGTCATCGGCTTCATCGGCTGCGACAAAACCGTCGACTGCCTCTGAAATAGTCATCGTTCCAGCGCGGATCTTGGTGGCAAATTCAAGGATATGCGCGATCGTCGTCGGCGATGCCGAGATCGCCAGCATCATCGCCTGCAAGCCGCCCTCGATGCGCTTGGCGATTTCGATTTCGCCTTCACGGGTCAGCAACTCGACTGTGCCCATTTCACGCATGTACATGCGTACCGGATCGGTCGTACGACCGAACTCCGAGTCGACCGTCGACAGCGCGGCTTCGGCAGCTTCTTCGGCTTCTTCCTCGGTGGCGATGGTGGTGGTATTGCCCTGGATCAGCAGCGTCGCAGCGTCTGGTGCCTGCTCATAGACCGCAATGCCCATGTCGTTGAGCATCGAAATGATGGCTTCGAGGATTTCCTCATTGACCAGTTTTTCAGGCAGATGGTCGTTGATTTCCTGATGCGTCAGGAAACCGCGGGTCTTGCCCATCTTGATCAGGGTCTTCAACTCGAAGCGTCGCTTGGCAACCTCTTCTTCCGTCAAGGCCGTTTCATCCAGACCGAATTCACGCATCAGCGCGCGCTCTTTGGCCCGCGATACCTTCATCCGCAGCGGTTTAGCCTTGGGCTTGTCTTCGGCGGTTTCGGTGACGCCGGCTTCGGCTTCGGCTTCAGGTTCGCCTTCCAGTTCGGACTCAAGGTCACTGAAGTCTTCTTCTTCGACAACTGCCTTGGCGACCTTTTTCGGCTCAATTGGCGTTTTGGTTTCGGCCGCACGGGGCTTGCGACCGCGCTTGGGCTTGTCATCGATGGCGACTGGCGCCACTTCGACGATCACAGCCTTGGCGACTGGCTTGACGGCTTTCGCCGGCTTGGCCACGGGCGTGGTCTTGATTTCGGCGGCGCTGGTAACCTTGGTCGCGGTCTTCTTGGCAGTCATGCGTATCCTCGAGTGGAATGTGGTTTTCGCGAAAATATATTTCAGGCAGGAAATGCAGCAGCCACCTGGGGCCGTTGACTACGCTTTTCAGGCGGAGCTCAGCTCAGGTGGCGCTGTTACACCCTGGTCGGTCTCAATTCAAAGCCTGGGCTCGAATCAACAACCTTCAGAGTGCGGCGCGTGCAAGCTGGCGTGAACGTTTGGATTTGCAGCTCTTGGCGGATAAATTGGCCTTGATACCTCAATGGGTGCCCAGTTTCGCTGGGTGGCCGGGTCCGGAAGTTGCTGCCGTTACTCTTGACGCGCTCTCAGAGATTGGATTATAGCGCAAGCCCTTTTCGTCAGTCCGCCAAGGGGACGTTTGTCCCCCAATAATCGGCGGTTGGGCGCTGATTCAAGTGGGCAGTCGTGCCGTCTTCAAGGCCAGATCCAGTGCCCGGATGAGAGGCTGCAACTGTTTGTAACGCGCCATTGCAGCGGCGTCTGGGTTGCTTTGCGCGAGTCGGCTAGCCTCGTCCTTCAACTGTGCAATCCAGAGCTGCTTGATGACTGTTTCGAATACTTCGAGCAGAGGTTCGTCTTCCGCGTACATGCCGCCACTGAGCCTTTGCGCCAGTTCAAGCAGGCCGTCCTCCGCCAAGGCCGCTTCCAGCACAACCCAAGGACTTGCCCCATGCCTTGCCAGGTAACGCTCCAGCCAGGCGATCAATTCGCCATGCGCGCCTGGCAAGTCATGCAGCAGTTGATGATCTTCCTGGCTCAGGTGCTCCCACCAAGCGCTGCTGAGCAGCAACATGCGCAGCGCATGATCGGCCGGTGCAGCCGGCTGGCGCCTTGGCATGCGCGGCGCTTCAACTTCTCCCCGACCTTTCCATTCACGACCATTACGGTCTTTCCAGGGCTTGCGAAATGCGCCTGAGTCTGCGCTTCGCTCCACCGGCCGCGGGTCGCCAATTTCATCGGCGCTATGGCCGGATTCCTTGCGCTGAGCCCCGGGGCTGCCTGCCGCCGCCATGCCGACTTGCCAGAGGTCCAGCAACTCCTGATCGGGCAACTGGGCCTTTCGCGCCAGGTCACCCAACAACTGGCGCTTCAGCAGCCCTGGCGGTAAAGCTTGCCATTGCGGCCTGGCTCTTGCCAGTAACTGTGCACGGCCTTCGGCACTGGTCAGATCGCTGCCTTCGGCGGCGTTCTCAAGCAGTTGACGCGACAGGGGTACCGCGTCGAGCACGCAGCGTTCGAAGGCATCAGGTCCTAGCTCGCGCACATAGGAGTCCGGATCATGTTCGGCAGGCAGGAACAAGAACTTGACCGTACGTAACTCGGTCGCATGGGGCAGGGCGGCCTCCATGGCGCGCCCGGCAGCGCGACGGCCAGCCGCATCGCCATCAAAACTGAAGACCACCGAATCAGTGAAGCGGAAAAGCTTCTGGACATGTTCGGCCGTACATGCGGTGCCCAGGGTGGCCACGGCATTGGCAAAGCCATGCTGCGCCAACGCGACCACATCCATATAGCCTTCGACCACCAAGGCATAGCCGCGCTGGCGCAAACCGGCCCGAGCCTCGAACAGGCCGTACAGTTCCCGGCCCTTGCTGAAGACCGGGGTTTCGGGCGAATTCAAGTATTTGGGTTCGCCCTTGTCGAGCACGCGGCCGCCAAAGCCGATGGTCTCGCCCAGAACATTGCGGATCGGGAACATGATGCGGTCGCGGAAGCGGTCATAACGCTTTTGTTCCTCGCCTTCATCGCCCTGGGTAATGACCATGCCTGACTCGGTCAGCAAGGGGTCGTCGTAGCTCGGAAAGGCACTGGCCAAGGCGCGCCAACCCTCGGGGGCATAGCCCAAGGCAAACTGGGCTGCGATTTGCCCGGTCAGGCCGCGGTTTTTCAAGTAGTCGATGGCCCGGGGGCTGCTTTTGAGCTGCCCTCGGTAATGGTTGCTGGCGCGCTCCAGTACCTCGGTCAACGTGGTTTGGCGTTGTTTTTGCACCTTGGCACGTTCGATTTCTTCGGCACTGCGCTCGTCCTCGGGGACCTGCATGCCGACTTGTTGCGCTAGATCCTGCACGGCGTCGATAAAGCCGACGCCACCATGCTCCATCAGGAAGCCGACCGCATTGCCATGCACCCCGCAACCGAAACAATGGTAGGTCTGGCGTGTCGGACTGACGATGAAGCTGGGGGATTTTTCGCCGTGAAACGGACAGAGTCCCTTGTGATTGATGCCGGCTTTTTTGAGTTCGACATGGCGGCCGACCACCTCGACGATGTCGACGCGGGCAAGCAGATCCTGGATAAAGCCGGGTGGAATCACAGCGAGAGTCTAAGCCAAGGCGAATTGCCGCGGCTTGGCGCGAACGAACTGACAAGGCGCCTGGCTGCCCGCCATCGGGGGTGCCTAGAGCGTGCCGCGAGCCAGGCCGATCAGTCTGTCGAGCACCTTGGTGCCCCCGGCGTTCAGGCCGTCGTGCTCGTATTCGTTGGTGATCCAAGCGCGCATACCGCGAACAGTTCGAGCCGTCTCCTGGGAATCCAGAAATGGCACATACATATCGTCCACATAGACAGCCGCCGCGCAGGGCACGCAGTTTTCTGCCAGGATCAGCGGGTCATAAAGTCGCGGCCACTGTCGCTGGGCCAGCAGCTGGGCTGCCTCGCGAAACGGTGCCAACGCGCCAAAGTCCTCGAACATCCACGGGTAGATATGCTCGCCGGTCAGCAGGGTCGGGTCTGCCTGGTAGTCGGCGGGCATCATGCGCTGGGCAGCCCAGTCGGTACGGATCCCCGAGGCATAGCAGGATTCGTGAATGACGGCATACAGTGGGTTGCGAGCAAATGACGACGCGCGCTCGACGTCGTGCAGGAAACCCGGGCTGCCAGGCGGCAATTCCAGAATGTAGTGCAGGCGCTCGGATCCCGACCCCGTGCCCAGCAGCGCGCCCAGTTGACGCAATCGCGCAGAAGTGAGGCTGTCCCCTCCGGGCAGCCGGATGTCCTTGGCGCAGACCATGTCGATCAGCCGACTCATGCGCGTCAGATCCTCTGGGAAGCGCGCGTAATGGCTAACCGTCTTCTCCATCGTGGTCCGGTAGGTTTGGCGGTATACCTCGTCGATACCGCGCTGCAGAGGCGGCAACCCGCCGGTGATGAAGACCTCGCGCAGGGATTCGGGAAAGGCGGATAGATACGCCAGCGCGCAAAACCCCCCGAAGCTTTGCCCGAGCACAGACCACTGTCGGACGTCCAGCGCCTGGCGAAAGCACTCGGCGTCGAGCACGATGGCATCGGCGCGGTACAGGGCCAATCGATCAGCCAGCACCTGCGGTTGGAAGGAGAGCGCATCGTCGGGCCCGATCGGACTGGAGCGGCCTACGCCTCGTTGATCCAGCAGCAGCACGCGGTAGTCCTGCAGCGCGCGTTTCAGCCATGCCGGAGAGTTCGGACCATCGGGCCGTGGGGCCTCGAAACCCGGTCCACCCTGGAAAAAAACCAACCAGGGCAGTTCATTCTTGGCCTGATCGGCCGACATCACAGACCGGGCGAAGACCTCGATGCGCTCCCCATCGGGTGCTGCGTGGTCTAGCGGGACCTGTAGCTTGTGCTCGGTCAGGAGGAGGCCCAGTTTTCGAAACGAGAGGGATTGCATGCCTGGATCCTTGAGATTTTGTGTGCCCGCCCAAGCATTTTGCCATCCACCAACGGATACGACCGGCGTTCACGGCAATACCTGAACCAACTCAGTTGCGATCCAACCATGTACAGAGCTATCGACGGCGACACCTCAATTTGGCCTTCTGTGTAGGTGAATCGGGCATGGGTTGACCAAAAATTTACTAAAGGATGTCACGGCA
>CANFIC010000271.1 GCA_947446685.1 Burkholderiales bacterium | reverse complement strand
GCAAGGCTTGCACTGGGCAATGAAATGGGCCGGGCCTTTGCGATGGAGGCCGAAGCGCGCAGCCGCAAGCTCGACCAGCTACCCGCCGTGCAACTGCGCATCCGTAACTTCGAGAACCAGGTGCTGGCCAACCAGCTCTTGCTGAGCCTGCGCAGCGACTATCTGAAGGACGACGCTGGCCTGGCTGCCGCCTACGAAAAGAACAAACAATCATTCCAGGAGCCCCGCGTGCGGCAGATCCTGGTGCGCGTGAAGGGTTCTGAAGTGGCGCTGCGCAAGGGCCAGCAGGATCTGACGCTGGGGCAGGCGCGCGCCAAGGCCGAGAATCTGCTGTCCAGGCTGGCCAAGGGGGCAGATTTCGCGGCGCTGGCCAAAGCCGAATCCGACGATGTCGGGTCGATCCAGTCCGGCGGTGACATCGGCTTCGTGGTCAAGGGCTCGACCGAGGCGGCTTTCGAAGACATCGCTTTCAACCTGCCAATCGGCAAGGTCAGCCAAGCGATTCAGACCAGGTACGGCCTGCATATCATCCGTGTCGAGGAGCGTCGCGCCATGGCGCTGACAGCTGTCAAAGCTGCGCTGGCCAACGAGATGGCACACAAGGAGATGGACCGCATCATCCAGGATGGTTACAAGATCAATCAGGCCTACTTCGGCCAATAGCTCGCCATAGCGTGCATGATCGCGCCGCCATGATTTACACCGAAATCCGCTGAGTAAGGCTTCAGCGCCTCACGGCGCAATCGCTTGTTTGACCCACGCCAGAATCTCAGCCGCTGCCGCTTCGGGCGTGTCCTTGTGGCCGGCCCGCACCACCAGATAGAGGCTGAGCGGGTGCGGCAAAGCCCTGGCATAGGCAAAGCCTTCGCCGGCCGGGTAAAGCGGGTCGAGCCTGCCGATCACCCACAGAAATGGCACCGCTTTTTTGAATCGAGCCGCAGTGCCGGGCATGTCGCCCAGTCCGTCCGGGTCAAAATAACTCAGCAGCAAATCGGCTGGCAAGTTGAAATCGCGCCGCTGGCCCTGGTTCAGATCTGTGAGCCTGATTTTTTGATCAGCCCGGCCGCTGTTCAAGGCCGCACGCGCTTCGTCGACTGAGCCCCGGTCCATGCCGACTTCGTACATCTGGCGCGGTGAATGCCCGGGCGCCATCGCAATAATGCCGTCCACGTCACCGATTTCGGCCATATAGGCCAGCGCGGCGTTTGCGCCAAAGCTGTGGCCGGCGAGCAGGACGCGCAAGTAGCCCTGTGCGCGCAAGACCTTGACCAATGCGCCGATCTCCTCCAAGGCTGCCGGGTAGCCAGCGTCATAGGCGCGCCGCCCGGACCATGGCATCTCGACGGACTTGGCGTCACAGGCCGGCGCCATCGCGCGGGCAAACCCCTCCAGGAAACGCGGACCACCCCACTTGCCGTGCATGACGATCATGGCGCAGGTCTTGGCATCGACTTGCGCTTGCGCCCGGGTCGGTGACAAGACGCACAGCAGCAAACTGGCGACAAAGGCGAGTCGGTAAATTTTCAAGGCGCTACGGTGCGGTTTGGGATTCATCTCATCTGCCTTTGGCAGTGCATTGCTGGCCACACCGCCCGCCCCAATTTCGGCTTAGTCCGTCTCAACGAGTGACAACGGACCCGAGGCCATTTTCAATGGGTTTAATTGCGCGCCTCTTTGACGCCTTTCAGGGCTCGAGCAAAGGGGGTTAAGTTGCCATCGGATGGCAGGGCCTGCAGGCCGAGCAGCTTCATCATCAGCGGATAGACATCGACATTTTCGAACGGTGACAGGACCACCTGCCGCTCGAAGGCCGGACCGGAGGCAATGAAGAGTGCGTCCATTTCCGGCGCCAGATTGTCGTACCCATGAGTACCGCCAATGGTGCGCTCGGCGCCCTTGGCGTTGGGGGCGATCACCCAGCCCAGTTCGGCCAGACAAAAGAAATTTGGCACGCGCGGATTCTTGCCGTAATGCAGACGCTGCGGAATATTCTCCTTGCGCCAGCATTGCATATGCTCGTGCGGCTTGAGAATGGCCTCGGCCAGAATGCCATCCTGGCCGGCCGCCGCTTGAATGCCCGCAAAGGGGCCGCTGGTCACCAGGCGATAACTCCCCGCCGGTGCAATCAGGTCAAAGCGGATCGCTCGGGTGGATGAGATCGCCGCCATGCCATGGTCTGCCACGATGACAAGGTTGGCGTCGATATGCAGTTTTTCCAGGCCCTGGAGCAATCGACCGATGGCCGCATCAACGAGTTGTGCAGCTTCGGTCGTTTGCCTTGCATCCGGGCCGAATTCGTGGCCGGCATGGTCGACATTGTCGAAGTACAGGGTCAAAAAACCAGGCCGCTGTGCTGCCGGCCGATCCAGCCAACCCAGCAAAGTATCGACCCGATCATTGGCAGGCAATTTGCCATCGAAGACCGTCCATTCGCTGGGCCGAACGCCTTGGATGGCCGCTTCTGATCCGGGCCAGAACATGGTCGCTGCACGAATGCCATTTTTCTCGGCGGTGACCCAGATTGGCTCGGCCTGATCCCACCAGCGTCGGTCAGTCACTGCCTCCGGATTGGAGAGATAAAAACGCACGCCCGGAATGGCGCTGTCTTCCATCGTGTTATCGACGATCCCGTGGCGGTCTGGCCGCAAACCGGTGACCAGCGTGTAGTGATTGGGAAAGGTCTTGGACGGGAACGAGGGGTGCATGGCTTCGGCACGCACGCCTTTGGCTGCCAGGGCATTCAGATTCGGTGTGACATTCCGGTTCAGATAGTCGGGCCGGAAACCATCAATCGACACCAAGATCAGCGGCGATTGACCATCCGCGGATGGACTCTGGGCTTGAACGGTCGGTGCTGTCAGCGTCGCTGAGGCCAATGCCGCAAACAAAAATAGGCGGCGGAAATTATTACGGAATCCGCCCTTCAAAGCCTCTCCAAGTCCATTTTCCCGACTCATCAGCAAAACCCCCGTAAAAATTTCAAAGCTAATTCTTGGCAGTTCAAGTCACTGGAGCTTAACGGCGATGCATAGGAATTCCAGCACTCGGGGTAGGAGTATGGCTGATCGGCACAGCAATCGAGCCGGGCAACAAGCCTTTCAATTTTTTAGCAATGGGCTGCCTGGATGAGAGATTTCATGACCGGCATGGTCAACACCATCTCGTTGTGATCCGGCGAGAGGGGCAACTGCAAACAATTCAAGAACAGGGAGTTTTTCCCGCCCTGCCATGCGAGAGTTCATTGCTGCGCCCCCATTCCCTTGGCGGCATGGCCGGGAATTGCAAGCCCGAAAGCGCCGCGGCGCGCTGTATGGCTGGGTACCCTCAAGCCTGCATTCCCCAACGCCTGATGGTGCGGGCTTCGACGTTGCGGAACAAAAGGTTTTCTACCAACAGGCCGATCAAAATTACCGAAAACAGGCCCGCAAAGACGTTCGGAATCTCAAGCTGATTCTTGTTTTCATAGATGAACCAGCCAAGGCCGCCCGAGCCCGCGGTGGCGCCAAAGACAAGCTCCGCCGCGATCAGGGTTCGCCATGCGAATGCCCAGCCAATTTTCAAACCACTCAGGATATTCGGGAACGCAGCCGGAATGAGGATTTGCCAGATCAACTGGACACTCGTGAGGCCGCAGTTGCGCCCCACCATGCGCAGCGTGTTCGAAACCGAGAGGAAGCCCGAATGCGTATTGAGCGCGACCGGCCAGAGCACCGAGTGGATCAGCACGAAAACGAGGCTGCCGTGACCCAGGCCAAACCAGATCATCGCCAATGGCAAGAGCGCAATTGCCGGGAGCGGATTGAACATGGCAGTCAGCGTCTCGAGAAAATCCTTGCCGACATGTGACACGCTCGCAAAGGCGGCCAGCACAGCGGCGGCCAGGATGCCCGCCCCATAGCCGACCAGCAAGATCCTGACAGACACCCAGCCGCGTTTGAACAAAGTGCCGTTGGCCATGTTTTCGTAAAAGGCCTGCATGGTCGCGGAGAACCGCGGCATCAAAAACGGGTTGTTCAGCAGGGTTGCATAGAGCTCCCAGGCGCATGCAAGTACAAGCAACAGCACCGCCTTGCGCAGCCAAGGATTGGCCACTGCTTTGGCTGTCCATGGCAGCGGTTTCTCGACGATGCCGAATGACTCCTGCTGCACATCGCGAATGAACTCAGGTCGCGCGCCGGTTTCACGCATGGATCACCGCCGCTTCTTCGACTTGATCCGCAAACAGCAGATCGTGAATGCGCTCCGACAGCATCTTGCCATCAGCCCCTTTCGGATCGCTGCCGTCGCTGTCAAGCTCTGCCTTGACGCGCCCCGGGTGCGGGCTGAGCAAAAGAATCCGGTTGCCAAGCAAGACCGCCTCGGGTATCGAATGCGTCACAAACAGCATGGTGAAGCGCGTGTCTTCCCACAATTGAAGCAGCTCCTCCTGCATCTTGCTGCGCGTCAAAGCATCCAAGGCGGCAAAAGGCTCATCCATCAGCAGAATCTCGGGCTCCATGGCCATCGCGCGTGCAATCGCTACGCGCTGTTTCATGCCGCCAGACAATGTGTGCGGATAGTTATCCGCGAACTTGGCCAGACCCACTTTTTCGATGTACTGCATGGCCTTCTCTTCAGCAGTTTGTCCCGTCAGCCGGCCGCTCGAAATCAATGCGAACATGACGTTGTGCTTCACCGTCTTCCAGGGCAGCAACTGATCGAACTCCTGGAATACCAGCATCCGGTCCGGTCCGGGTTTGCTGACGACCTTGTCCTTCAAGCGGATCTCCCCTTCCACTGGCGAGATATAGCCGCCCACCGCCTTGAGAAGCGTGGACTTGCCGCAACCCGACGGCCCGAGGATCACAAAGCGATCCGACTTGAATACATCGAAATCGACTCGGTATGTGGCGGTTACCAGGTGGTCTGGCGTCCTGTACTGAATCGTGACCCCAGCAACCTGCAGCAGGGGTAGGGCCGAATCCTCAGGCTTGTCATTGGCGTCCATTGCAAACGACCGCGAGTCAACTGCCAGGCAGGGCATGGATTTCAGGAAAGAACAAATCCTTCCACGAAGCCGGTTTGTTCTGGATCGTTTTGGCCTTGGCCATGAACTCCGCAAAGCGCATGGTGTGCAGCGGTGTGGTGCTGAAGGTGATCGGGTTTTTCTTGTCCTCCAACCCCTCAACGACTTCCAACACGCTGGCCTTGCTCTTGGTAGCCTTGACAAAGATCTCGGCTGCGGCCTTCTTGTCTTTGGCAATCATGTTGATCGCCTCGTTCAGTCCGGCCATGAAGGCAGCATAGGTTTTGGGGTTGGCTTCGCGAAACTTTGAGCTTGCCACGACCAAGCTGACTGTTGCCGGGCCACCCAGCAGATCATAGGACGACAGGATCGAGCGAATGCCGG
>CANFIC010000270.1 GCA_947446685.1 Burkholderiales bacterium | reverse complement strand
GGGTCATCATGCAGATGCTTTATTGGGATGACTACGAACGCATAGCCGGCTGCTGGTATTTCCGCCGTCGCCTGCCTTGCTACTGGTACGCGACCGACCTGAACAAACCGCCGATCGGCGACATGAAAATGCGCTGGCCCGGCCGCCAGCCCGCCTGGGGGACTTTCCACGATCTGTTCCCCAGCTGGAAGGAGTTCTGGGTCGACCGGCCCGACAAGGACCAGTTGCCTGAAGTCGCAGCACCCGCGCCCGTGGAACAATTCCTGCAAACCATCCGGCGCGGAACCCCGACGCCAAAACTGCGAGTGCGCTGAATGCCGAGCCTGTCTAATTCCTTGTCGGAGCCCTTGTTCGATCCCTTGTTCGACCGTCTTCAACTCGGTGAACTGCGCCTGAGCAACCGCATCGTGATGGCGCCGATGACACGCAACCGCGCCGATGCCGCCGGGCTGGCCACCGACTGCATGGTCGACTATTACAGCCAGCGCGCCGATGCCGGCCTGATCGTGGCCGAAGGCACTTGGCCGAGTGCCACCGGCCAGTCCTATTGCCGCCAGCCCGGCATCGCCAACGCCGCGCAGATCAGCGCCTGGAAACGCGTTACCGATGCAGTCCATGGCCGCGGCGGCTTGATCATGCTGCAGATCATGCATGGTGGCCGCATCGGCAGCCGGCATATCAAGGGCCCGGGCGTGCGAACGGTAGCACCCAGCGCCTTGCAGGCGGCCGGCGAGGTATTTACCGATGCTGCCGGCATGCAACCTTTTGACATGCCGGTTGCTTTGAGCCTTGACGAGATCCAGGAAGTGATTGACGAGCATCGCCAGGCCGCGCTGAATGCGCGGGCCGCAGGCTTTGACGGCGTCGAACTGCATGGCACCAGCGGCTATTTGCCCAAGGCCTTTCTCAGCTCGGGGACCAACCAGCGCGACGATCTCTATGGGGGTTCGGTGGCGAACCGGGTGCGCTTCTCGATGGAATGCCTGCAGGTGATGGCTGCAGCAATCGGCCCGGGCCGGGTCGGCCTGCGGCTCAATCCTGGCAACAGCTTCAATGATTGTTTCGATGAGGATTCGGCCGCCAGCCATGCCGAGCTGATCCGGCAGGCGAACTCGCTCGATCTGGCCTATCTGCACCTGATGCGAGCCCCAACCCCCGACATCGATGCCTTTGCGCTCGGTGCCGAGCATTTCAAGGGGCGCTTGATCCTCAACGATGGCTTCGGTCCCGAGAATGCACGCCAGGCCTTGCTCGACTGGCCACAGGCTGCGCTGTCATTTGCGCGCCATTTCGTTGCCAACCCGGATCTGGTCTGGCGTTTGCGGCAGGGCCTGCCCTTGACCCGCTTCGATCGCAAGACGCTCTACACGGCCGGCCCGGCGGGCTATAGCGACTATCCAGCGGTTTGAGTTGGCGGGGCATTGCGCTGTGGCGGCAGTTCGGCAGGAAGCAGTTGTCAGTCTGCAATTCTTAGTCTCATCGGACGATGTTTGCTCATGGGGCGAGCCGAATAATCAGGGCATATCCCCAATGACTGGAGTTTTCCCATGCTGAATATCCGTGGACTGGCTTATATCGTTGCTGAAACCACTGACCTGAAGCGCTGGTCTGACTATGCCCGCAACGTGCTGGGCATGATGGTGTCGGACAGCCCCGATGGCGGCCTGCATGTGAAGATGGATGAGCGCCAGTTCCGCATTTCGGTGCAGTCAGGCAGTCGCAATGGCTATGTCGCCAGCGCCTGGGAGTTGCTCGACCGCGAAGCTTTCCAGTCGGCCCTGGGTCATCTGTCAGACAAGGGCGTGGCCTACGAATTGGGCGATCAGGCCTTGTGTGCCAAGCGCTGCGTGCAGCAATTGGCTGCGATCGTCGATCCTTCGGGCAACCGGCATGAACTGGTCTGGGGCTTCAAGTCCGACTTCCAGCATTTCGCCTCGCCGACTGGCGTTTCGGGTTTCATCACCGGCGATCTGGGCCTGGGACATACGGTTTTGCCCGCACCGAATTTCGAAGCCACGGTGGCCTTCGTCAAGGATGTGATGGGCTTTGGCCTGTCGGATCTGTTCAATTTCAAGCCGGGCGGCGATGCCGGGCCGGTGCTGCCGATCCATTTCTTCCATTGCGGCAATGCCAGGCATCACAGCCTGGCATTGGCCGGTTTCCCGGTCGAAAGCGGCTGCGTGCATGTGATGGTTGAAGTCGAATCAATGCCTGAAGTCGGCCGGGCAATGGACCGGCGCGCTGCTGACGGCGCCAAGCTGACGGCGACCTTGGGCCAACATACGAATGACAAGATGACTTCCTTCTACATGCAGTCGCCCTCGGGCTTCGATGTCGAGTTTGGCTATGGCGGTGCGGTCTGCGACTGGCAGGAACATATCGTCCATGAGTTCACCCGCGTGAGCTTGTGGGGCCATGATTTTTCGGTGGGCCAACAGGGCTGAGACGGATGGCGAACAAGATCATGAGCGCGGCGCAAGTCGTCGCGCAGTTGAGCGATGGCATGACCGTCGGCATCGGTGGTTGGGGACCGAGGCGCAAACCGATGGCGCTGGTACGCGAGATCTTGCGCTCTCCCTTGAAGGACCTCACCATCGTCGCCTATGGTGGCGCCGATGTCGGCATGCTCTGCGCTGCGGGCAAGGTCAGGAAACTGGTGTTCGCCTTTGTCTCGCTCGACTTCATTCCGCTCGAACCCTATTTCCGGCTGGCACGTCAAAGCGGCGCGCTGGAGGTGATGGAAATCGACGAGGGCATGTTCATGCTGGGGCTCAAAGCTGCGGGTATGCGCGTGCCCTATATCCCGACCCGGGTCGGCCTCGGCACCGATGTCTTGACCCACAACCCATCGCTGAAACTGGTCAGCTCGCCTTATGACGACCGCGATTGGGTGGCGATGCCGGCGCTGCCGCTCGACGCCGCGCTGCTGCATGTCGACCGGGCCGATGCGCGGGGCGTCTGCCAGATCAAGGGCCCCGATCTGTATATGGACGACTTGTTTGCCCGGGCCGCGAAAAAGACCTTCGTCAGCTGCGACGAGTTGGTGCCGACTGCCACATTTGAATCCGGCGAAGAGTCACGCTATGTGCATTGGGAGCGCGCGCATACGACCGGTGTGGTGCACCTGCCTTGCGGCGCCCACCCAAGCAGTTGTGCGCCGCTGTATGGTTTCGACGTCAAGCATTTCAAGGAATATGTGGCCAGCGCCAAGCAGGAGGGCGGCTGGGCGGCTTATGTCGAACGCTATGTCAATTGCAGCGAGGCCGAATATCTGGCCCGCGTCGGCGGTGAAGCTGCCGTGCGCAGCCTGCCGCTGCCGACCTTTTGAAAGATTGACATGACTGAAGAAACCACCCAAGTCGACACCAGCCTGGTCGACCTCGTCATCTGCGCCGCGGCTCAGGCCTGGCAGCATGACGGCGAAGTCCTCGCCACCGGCATCGGCATCGTGCCGCGTCTGGCGGCTTCGCTGTGCATGAGCAGCTCGAACCCTGATCTGATGATGACCGATTCGGAGGCCTGGCTGGTCAGCGAACCGGTGCCAATCGGCCCGCGTACCGGACCCCTGGCCGGCTACCAGCCCAAACGCGAGACCTGGATGGGGTTTGCGCGGATTTTTGACAATGTCTGGAGCGGCAAGCGCCATGCGATGGTCGGACCGACCCAGATCGACCGCTTCGGCCAGGCCAATATCTCGATGATCGGCAGCGACCATGCCAAGCCGAAGTCGATGATGCTCGGCGTGCGCGGTTTCCCCGGCAATTCAATCAATCATGCGAACAGCTTCTTTGTTCCCAACCACAGCAGCAAGGTATTCGTTGCGGGCGAAGTCGACATGGTGGCTTCGGCCGGCTACAACCCGGCCCGATTGGCGCGCGGCTGGAGTCTGGACGAGATCGATGTGCGCATGATCATCACCAATTTGTGCGTGTTCGATTTCGGCGGGCCCGGCCATCAGGCGCGTTTGCTCAGCCTGCACCCCGGTGTCAGCGTTGAGCAGGTGCAAGCCGCCACCGGCTTTCCCCTGCTGCTGCCCGCCAACTTGCCGCAGACCGCCTCGCCAGAAGCCGGGCAACTCGCGCTGCTGGCAAAACTTGATCCGCATGGCCTGCGTGCCACCGCAATGGGGTGACCCGATGAGCAGCAATAACGAATCCTTCGTCCAGCGCGACGACCTTTCAGTCTACGAAACCGCCGAGCCGGTGCTCTATGCCGTTGCCGATGGCATTGCCACGGTGACGATGAATCGTCCCGGCTACAACAACGCGCAGAACTCGCAGATGACTTATGCGCTCGATGCGGCGTTCAAGCAGGCGATCGATGACGATGCGGTCAAGGTCATCGTGCTGCGCGGCGCGGGCAAGCATTTCAGCGCCGGCCATGACATCGGCACGCCGGGGCGCGACGTCAACAAGTCATTCGACCGGGCCCATCTCTGGTGGGACCACAGCAACAAGCCGGGTGCCGAGTTCAACTATGCGCGCGAGCAAGAGGTCTACATCGGTATGTGCCGGCGTTGGCATGAAATGCCCAAGCCGACGATCGCGATGGTGCAGGGCGCTTGTATCGCCGGCGGGCTGATGCTGGCCTGGGTCTGCGATCTGATCGTCGCCAGCGAGGACGCTTTTTTCCAGGATCCGGTGGTCCGCATGGGCATTCCTGGGGTCGAGTATTTCGCCCATGTGCATGAGTTGAATCCGCGCATTGCCAAGGAATTCCTGTTTCTGGGCGAGCGCATGCCGGCCGCCAGGGCTTACCAGATGGGCATGGTCAACCGGGTCGTGCCTGCGGCCGAACTGGAAGCCGAAGTCATGGCGATGGCCGCGCGCATCGTCAGCCAACCGCGCATGGGATTGGCGCTGACCAAGCAGGTGATCAACCGGATCGAGGAATTGCAAGGCCTGCGTGCCGGCATGGACATGGCTTATGGCTACCACCATCTGGCCCATGCCCATGGGCAGTTGCTCGGTGCCGGCCACCTCGGCGGTCATGATGCCAAGTCGATGATCAAGGCCAACAAGAAGAACGCCGAGGATGAGTGATTCCGCAAGGAGGGATACCCTGGCGCTGCAGACACCGCTGTGTGAGTTGCTCGGTTGCCGCTATCCGGTCGTGCAGACAGCGATGGGCTGGGTGGCCGGCCCTGAACTGGTCGCTGCCACCAGCAATGCCGGCGGCTTTGGTTTTCTGGCCGGCGCCACGATTGCGGCCGACCAGATCGAAGCCGACATCCTGAAGGTCAAGCAGCTCAATGGCGACAAGCCTTTCGGCCTGAACTTTCATATGTTCCAGCCCAATGCCCAGCAACTGCTTGACCTGGCGATCAAGCACCAGTTGCGCGCTGTCAGCTACGGCCGCGGCCCGGACAAGAAAACGATCGCACGTTTGCGCAAT
>CANFIC010000269.1 GCA_947446685.1 Burkholderiales bacterium | reverse complement strand
GATCGGTTGTGCGGTTGACCGATGTCTGCACGCCCGTAGTCTTGTCGGTGCCTATGCGCTACTGGTCGACGCAAAAGATGAAAAATCGAAGGCCTTCTATGAGCGATATGGTTTCATCCCTTGTGCCGATGCGCCAATGACTCTTTACCTGCCGCTCGGCTGAATGCCTTTTTCGAAAGCCAGCGCGAGCGCCTGCGCGCCGAAGTCGAGCGCTTCCACCGCGGCGTCGAGCATGCCCAGCATGCTGACGAAGCCGTGGAACTGCCCCGGCCAGCAGCGCGCCGTCACCGCGACACCGGCGCTGCGCAAGGCCTCGGCATAGGCTTGGCCCTCGTCCCGCAAGGGATCAAAATCAGCGGTGATCACTGTCGCTGAAGGAACTCCGCTCAAGTCGGTCTGGCGCAGCGGCGAGGCCAACGGATCGAGACCGGCCTGCGGATTGGGCAGATATTGCTGCCAGAACCAGCGCATCATCGATGAACTGAGCATCGCCGCCTGCTCGAACTCACGGTGCGAGGGCAGCTCGCAGGCGCTGTCGGTCACCGGATAAATCAGCAACTGATGGCAGACAGGGCTCGCCTGACCGCGCAGCTGCTGGGCCACCACCGCAGCCAGATTGCCACCGGCGCTGTCGCCGGCAACGGCCAGTCGGCTGGCATCGCCGCCGAAGGTTTGGGCATTCTGCTGCACCCAGCGCAGCGCAGCCAGCCCATCATCGACCGCAGCCGGAAATCGATGTTCAGGTGCCAGCCGGTAATCGACCGAGACCACCAGGGTCTGCGCCCGCGCCGCCAGGCGCCGGCAAATATTGTTGTGGCTGTCGAGTCCGCAGCCGACAAATCCGCCGCCATGAAAGTAAACAGTCACCGGGAACGGCCCCAGGCCTAGCGGGCGGTAGAGCCGCATCGGCAACGGCCCGGCAGCGCCGTCAAGCATGGCGTCACTCTGCTCGGCCAGTTCATCGCCCAGGTCAGGCAGCGGCGGAAACATTGCCAGCGAAGCGCGGAAATCCAGCGCCGTCAGAACCTGCAGATCCGGTTGCGGCATCTGTGCCATGGCATCGGCGATCGCCTGGGCTTGAGCATCGAGCGGCATGATTTTCCTTCGGGGTTGGTCGCGGCCGATTCTGCCATTGCCTGTCCGCCGACGGCCTAGTCTCTTCCAGGACTGCGAGATCTTGCTGTTTTGTAGCCTATGAGCTACACTATTCCCATGCGCATCGAGAAGACCGAGGAATACCGCATTTGAATTGATGGTCTGAACCTGGAGTAATCCCAATGACGAAAGCGGCAACAAAAGCCCGAATGAAACCCAAGGTCAGTGCGTACGACGTTGCCGAGCACCTGCGCACGCCTCAAGAAATGGCCGCCTACCTGGATGCCTGGATGGAGGAGGCTCCCGATGACACGGCCGGTTTGGCCCGCGCGCTGGGAGATATTGCCCGCGCCCAGGGCATGACCCAAGTAGCCAAGGATGCCGGTCTGAGCCGAGAAAGCCTGTACCGCGCACTCAGTGCCGAAGGCAACCCGAGTTTTGCTACGGTTGCAAAGGTTGCCAAGGCGCTCGGCTTGCGGCTTCATGTCCAAGCTCTGACTGGCGGCGCCTAGACAGCGCCAGCATTCAACATAGCGACTGCACCCTTGTCGGTCTCGGGCGAGGGATTTCACGTGTCCCGTTGGCGGCACCACCCTGCGATACTTTCCCGCATGGGCTTGAACTTACGATCCGTCATGCAGGGTGCCGCATCCGGCCATCCGGCATTGGCGAGGCCGTTTCTCTGGCCTGTGGCCGTAGAAGTCGCGGGCGATTTTTTGATTCGCCACCGAGATTCGTTGAAGTTACATCGTCGACATCTAGCAGCTAACGACTGGCTCCTGCCGTCGCCTCAAGGTGCGAACCAGCTGGGTTCATTCGAGGCCGTCTGGCGAGAGCGCAACCTACCACCGGGGACATCATGACCTTGAGATTTGCCACCCAGCTTGTTGCTGCAGCCATCGTCCTGGGCGCGGCACTTTGTGCTCCGGTCAGCTTTGCGCAGACCGCAAAGAGCGGCTTTCCGGAGCGCACGGTCACGCTGATATCACCCTTTCCACCCGGCGGAGGCAATGATGGCGTATCACGCGCCATCGCAACCCGGCTGGCCATTTCGCTGGGCCAACCAGTGATTGTGGAGAACAAGCCCGCGGCAAATGGCTTGGTAGCTGCAAGCTTTGTCGCCAAAGCCCCTGCGGATGGTTACACGCTGCTGATGGGCAACAACGGAACACATGGCACGAACCCGGCCATGTACAAGAACCTTCCCTACGACCCGCTGGGCGACTTCATTCCAGTCTCCCAGGTCGGAACCGCGCCCAACGTTTTGGTCGTCAGGCCTTCGCTCGGTGTCAAGACGGTCCAGGAACTTGTCGACTTGTTGAAGAAGCGCCCTGGCCAGCTGACCTATGGATCGACCGGCCAGGGCAGTTCGCAGCACATGGCCGGAGCGCTCTTCGCCCAAAGGTTTGGCGTGGACATCCTGCATGTGCCGTATCGCGGGTCGGCGCCGGTGATCACCGATCTTCTCGGCGACCAGATCAATATGAGCTTCGTCAATATCATCGCGGCCCGCCCGCATATCCAGTCCGGACAGTTGCTGCCCCTGGCAGTGACCACAGCAGAGCGGTCGCAACTGATGCCGGATGTGCCGACGCTTGGCGAGACCTCAAAGGGATTCAACGTCGGGGTGTGGATTGGCGTCTTCGCACCTCGGCAGACGCCCGCTGCGGTCATCAACACGCTCAGCACAAAAATCAGGGCTGCATTGATCCTCCCGGAGATGAAGGCGCAACTGGCGGCAATCGGCGCCGATCCAAAAGGTTCATCGCCAGAAGAATTCGCCGCCTTCGTTCGCTCGGAGTTGCAGCGAGGGGCGGATCTGGTGCGCATCACCGGGGCCACGGCAGACTAAAACGGGCGGATAGACGCATGACCACGATCACTGAAAGACTCGCATGCTTCGCCGTCTCAAGCACCTTGGACTTTCCCCAAGGTCTGATCGAGAAGGCGCGGGACGCATTTGTTGACTCCCTCGGTGTCGCTGTTGGCGGCATCTCTGACCCCACCTGCCACATTGCGTACGGCAGCGTCGCAAAAACCGTTGCGGCCAAAAGCGCCTACTGGGCCCGCGGCACCAAGGGCACGGCCGAAGATGCGGCGTTCGTCAACTCGATACAGATCCACGTCCTCGATTTCGACGACTCGGCCCTTTCTCTCAGGGGGCACCCCAGCTCGACGATGATGTCGACCGCAATCGCAGTCGGACAAGAAGTTGGCGCCAGCGGTGTCGAGGCCATGCAGGCCTATGCGGTGGGCCTGCAGGTGGCAACCCGGGTGGCGAAGTGGCTGACTCCCAAGCATTATCTGAATGGCTGGCACACGACGGTGACTGCCGGCATCTTTGGGTGCACCGCCATCGCAGCGCGCCTGCTCAAGCTCGATGAGAAGCAAATGCGCAACGCCTTCGGGCTTGCGGCCAGCCAAGCAGGCGGACTGACCCGCAATTTCGGCAGCATGGCGAAGTCTTTCCACACCGGCCATGCTTCGCGCTGCGCCATCATCACGGCCAAGCTCGCAAGCGCAGGGATGACCGCGGACGAAAACATCTTCGACGGTCCCAAGGGCTTCCTGGCCTTGTACAGCGGCGCGCCCAATGATGTCGATGCCAGTCTGGCAGACGATCTGGGGAAGGTTTGGGAACTGCTCGATCCGGGAATCTATGTCAAGAAATGGGCCTGTTGCTATGCCATCCATCGCCCGGTCGCCGGCTTGCTCGAACTCCAAGCCAAAGCCGGTTTCAATGCCAGCCAGGTGCGCAGCGTGTCGGTTGGATTCTTGCCGGGCGCGGCACACCCTCTGAATCACTTCGACCCCAAGAACGGCCTGCAAGCCAAGTTCAGCATCGAGTACTGCGTTGCCGCCGCGCTTGTCCACGGCAGTATTGGCGTCGAAGTGTTTGAAGACGAGTTTGTACTGCGCGAGGACTTGCAGGCGTTCCAGAAAAAAGTGCACCGCTTCGAACTGCCACATTCCGGTGTGTTCAATGGCTTGACGGGTTACAACGACCTGGTGGTGGACACTGATTTGGGCAGATTCGAATACCGGATCGATCGCACACCCGGCTCACCTGACTGGCCATTGACCCCGGCGGAGCAGGACAGGAAGTTTCTGGAATGTGCGCAGGCCGAAATTGGCGAGCAACGAGCCCTTGAGTTCCTGGCCCGTGCAAAAGGCATTCTGGCCTTGCCGGACATCTCAGTTCTTTTCGATTGATCGGCGCCGACGCCACCCTAGCCTGTCCGCCGCCAGCCTAGTCCGCCAGGACGATGAGGCAGCCCGCGCGCCGCAGCGATAGTTCATCAACTTCTTGGGAGCTGTCATGTCTGCTGCAAGCGCTGGTACCGATCCTTTCAGCCCCTTGAACGTCGGGCCGGTGAGGATCAAGAACCGGTTCATCCGCGCGGGTGCCAACGAGATGATGACGCGCGCAACCTTGCCGCAAAAAGCCTTGCTCGAACATCATCGGCAGTTGGCCGAAGGTGGCATCGGCATGACGACGCTGGCCTATCTGTCAGTTTCCGCAGACGGCCGCACCATGGCCGAACAAGGCATTCTGAACCCGGCTTCAGTCCCCCATTACAAGGCCGTCACCGACGCGATCCATGCTGCAGGCGCCCTGGCCAATGCGCAGATCACCCATGCCGGCAGCTTTGTGATGCACAGGGAGTTGTCAACCTGGCGAGCGATTTCAGCCAGCGGCGGGATCGACCAGATCGGCTTGATGCTCGGGCGTCCGCTGCAGCGCGAGATGAACCGGGACGATATGGATCGCATCACGGCCGAATTCGTTGCCGCCGCAAGATGCGCTGTCGAAGCCGGTTTCGATGCCATCGAGCTGCATATGGGACATGGCTATCTTCTCAACCAGTTCATTTCGCCGCTCTCGAACAAGCGCCGCGATGGCTATGGCGGCAACGCCGAGCAGCGGATGCGTTTCCCGGTTGAAGTGCTCAGCGCGGTCAAACAAGCCGTGGGCGACCAGGTCGCCATCCTGGCCAAGATCAATCTGGTTGATGGTGTGGCCAAGGGTGCCAGCGCTGCCGATGCAGTGATTACGGCCCAGGCGCTGGAGCGCGCCGGCGTCGACATGCTGGTCCTGTCAGGCGGCCGCAATATCGAGGCCAGTTGGCAGATCTTCGGCAGCCCGATGCCTTATGAGGATCTGGCGGCGATGCAGCCCGGCTGGCTGGCCAAGCTGCAGTTCAAAATGCTGAAAGCGACCACGCCCAAATCGCTGCAGTTCAAGGAACTGTTCTTCCTCGATGCAGCGCGCCTGGTCAGGGCCGCGACCCAGGTTAAATT
>CANFIC010000268.1 GCA_947446685.1 Burkholderiales bacterium | reverse complement strand
TCAAGCAGCTTGAATGCAACCCGGGTTCTGCCTCTGAATTCAAGCGCCTTGGCGGCCGCCGGATAGACAAAAGCCGCTTGCACTGCCGCTCGCACCTTGGCGATGTAATCGGCTGACGGCCCAGCAGGGCCGGCTTGTACAGGCGGTGGCGGCGGCGGTGGTGCCGGCGGAGCAAAGGGTGAAGCGACGCTGGTGCTGGGCAAGGGGCGCTCGCTAGGCGCTGGAACCACCGGTACCGGCGTTGCCACCGGTGCGGGCTGCGGCGGGCTCGGTGGCGTCACCACGGCGGTTTTTACCGGCGGCGGTATCACCTTGGGCAGCGCCCTTGGCGGCTCCGGCGGTGGCGGCTCGATGTTGGGCACAGCCTCGATCTGGATCGCCAAGGGAATCAGCTTGGACGCCGGCGGATGAGCGGCCATCCAGGCAATCAGCGCGGCAATGGCCAGCGCCTCAAGCGTAAATGCCGCGCCGAAATCCTGCCAACTGCGCGACGCAATGCCATGACTTTGCAGGGTGATTGCACTCACGGCTTGCCGGCCTTGGCTGCCAGGCCGATCTGGACCGCGCCACCGAGTCGCACTGCGTCAATCGCGGCCATCAGCTGTTGCAGATTGACATTGCTGCCACCGGCAATCGTCACGGCCAATTCGGCTGGGCTGCGTGAGCGCACCAGGGCAGTCAACTGTTCAGCGCTGATGGCCTGGCCTTCGACGGCCAACGAGCCGGCATCGCCGACTTCGACCAACAGCTTCGGCGCCGGGATCTTTGTGGCGGTGCTACTGGCCGGCAGCTTGCTCAGATGACCCGAAGTCGGAATCATCTTCAAGGTCATCATGGCAAAAAACACCAGCAAAAAAAGCATGATGTCGATCATCGGGATGATCTCGATGCGGGCCTTGCGGGTTTCGAAATAGCGCATGGCCGCGTCAAGCCCGGTTGAATTGACGCACGCTGCCGCTCGCTGTTGGCGGAGTTTCACGGCGGTTCAGCAACATCACCTTGATCGTCTCCAACTGGTGCACGATCACCCGCACGCGGGTGTTCAGCCAATTGAAAAAGACCAGGCCGATCATCGCGATGAAGAGGCCGCAAGCAGTGGCAATCAAGGCCTCGGCGATACCGCCTGTGACCTGAGCAGCGCCGTTCTGCACATCGTCGAGGACCGAGAACGCACCGAACATGCCGATGATGGTGCCGAACAGCCCGAGCAAGGGCGCCAGCGTGATGACGGTATCGAGCATCCACAAGCTCCGGTCAAGCAAGGGCACCTCATGCATCAAGGCTTCCTCGAGGTGGCCGGCGGCGGTTTCGCGGCTGGCATCGAGTGGTTCGGGGTCCATTGCCCGGATCACGCGCGCATGCGGCAGGTCAGCCAGCCGGTTCAATTCAGCCTGGGCCGCAGCGCTGCGCAAATCCGGCTCGGTGCGCAGCATCTGCATCAACTGCACGCCGCCCTGCTGCATATTCAGCAAAAGCCGACTGCTGCCGATGATCACCGTCAGGGCGATCAACAGCAACAAGGCCATCAGATACAGCGTGCCACCGGAGCCGTTGGCGAGTTCGATCAGTTTCGCGATTGTCATATTGGACCTTTAAATGTGAAAAAGGCCGACAAGTCGGCCTGTTGCAGCGGCCAAAGGCCGCGTAATTCAGGATCAGAAATCAGCCTTGGCCGACAACATGAAGCTGCGCGGTGCCTGCCACTGGTATTGGGTCGCAGCCGCAGTCAACGGACCTGACACTGCGGTGATCTGCTGCGAGTTGGCCAGGTTGAAGATGCTGAACTGCAGCTTCAAGGCCTTCACGCTGCCCAGATTTCTGAAGGTGTAAGCGACGTTCAGGTCGGTGTTGTCGATCGCTGGCAACTGGCCGCCAAGCTTGGTGTTGAGTTGCTCGCCAACATGCTTGTAAAGCAAGGACGCGTTCCAGTTACCCTGGTTGTAAAGCGCGCCGAACGAGCTGGTGACCTTCGGTGCATTCGGGACCTGGCCGATCGGCTGAGCTGGCACCGACGCAGCATTCGATGCGTCGTAGTTGGCCAGGTTGTAGCCAAAATTGGCATAGGCGGCCCAACCGGCGCCGAGCATATAAGTCGCTTGAGCCTCAGCACCCTTGTAGACCGCGCCGCCGACGTTGGTGAACATCGGATTGGCATTGGTACCGGTGTTCAGCTGCATATTGTTCATCGTGATGTAGTACAGGTCGGCGTCGATCGTCAGACGGTCCGATTTATGCACTGCACCGACCTGGTAGTTGGTCGTCGTCTGCGGGTCTGGCTGCGATGTGGTCGGCGTGCCTACGCCGATGAAAGGCACTTGCATGCCCTTGGCGTATTGAGCGAACAAGGAAGTTTCGGCATTGAGCTTCTTGTTCACCGTCAGGAATGGCAGCGACGCATGGTAGGTGTACTCGTAAGCCTGGGCCGTCAGGGCCTTCTGGTTCATTGCCGAGTCGAGCTTGAAGTGATAGGTCATCGCCTTGTAGCCCGGCGTCACCGTCAGGCCTGGGGCGGCTGCCCATTCATACTCGACGAAAGGCTGCAATTGGCTCCAGCTCGAATTCTGCTGGGCGAAATTGCTGGTCGTGACCACACCGGTTGGGTACAGGGCACTGGCACCTGCCAGTTGCACGCCTGTGACCATATCGGCTTCGAAGTTATGTCGATTGGTCTTGGATCCCTCGTACCAGGCGCCGACACGCAGCAAGCCGCTGTCCATCTGCTTGGTAGCCTTCAGCACATCACCCCAGACGCGGTAGGAATTGAGCTTGTGGTAACCGGGCACGCCGCCGTTGGGCAAGGTCAGTTTGGCTTTGGTGATGGTCGTGATCACCATCGAAGCGTCCGCCGTACCGTTGAACTGCGAAGGATCCTGACCGGCTTCGGTGAAGTTGGCGTAAGCGTAGGTGTAAGCCTGGTTGTCGGTTTCCCAGCCATTGGCCCAGCTGGTCTGCAGACGGATGTAATCGAGGTCGGTCGACTTGACCGCAGTGTTGTAACCGTAATAGCCCTGGCTGGCCGGGTTGTTGTTCATCACATAGGTTTTGCCCAGCACGGCAATCTGTGCAGCGGTCGGGCCATTGGCGTTGTCGGTGACATTGGTCTTGACCTTGTTGCCGCTGGCAAACAAGGTCATCAAGGTCGAGTCGCCAATCGGGCGCTGGTATTTGACCGTCAGGTTGACGTTGTTGATCGGCGAGTTCGACAGATAACCATCCGCAGACATATGCTGGGCGTTGACCTGCAAGGTCGCATCGCTGCCGGCCATGCGACCGCTCTCATAAGCCACACCTTCAAGCAAGCTGCCCCAGCTGCCGACCGATCCGTAGACACTGGTCACTGCAGTCTGCGAAGGCAGCTTGGAGAACATATTGATGCTGCCGCCATAGGTCGAGTAGCCAATATTGCTGGCATTGCCCGGGCCACGGTCGACCACCATGCCACCGATCACCGAGGCCGGAAAGTACGAGGTCGAATGGTGGGTCGGGCCGTTGCTGTCGCCGAAGGGGATGCCGTCGAAAGTGACGTTGTATTCGCCGTCCTGGAAGCCGCGCAGCGACATCTTCTGGTCAGCCATGCCCGGGCCATTGGTCGAAGGCATCGCGGCCACGCTCGGGGCGATCGCCAGGATGGTGTTGAAGTTGCCGGTGGGCGGCGTCGAGTCCTCGATGAAAGCGCGCGACATCACCGATTGCGGCTGGGTTGCGTTCAAGTTGGCTTGTGTCGGCGCCACTGAAGCTGCGGTACCGCGCTCGGCCTTGACGCTGCTGGTGCTGCCGGCGCCGGCGCTGCCGCCAACGGTGCCGAGGTCGACCGTGTCAGCCAAAGCTGAACTTCCAGCCATGGCGACGATCGCGAGAGACAGAGCGGCTGCCAATTTTTTTTGTTTGAAGCTGACGACTTGATACATGGGAATCCTGATGTTCTTGCTGCAGCCATTGCTGGCGGTGAATTTGGGCGACCGGTGCTGCTTGCGACTCGGTCAACCTCTTGTTTTTCAACAAGCCGGACTGTGATTTCAAGTTGTGACAGCGGCGTGAATTTGTCATATCCAGATGGTTGGACAAGGCCTGCCGAGACCTGGAGGTTGTTGGTGCGCGACGGTTGCAGCCGCGATGAAAATTGTCACCAAATTGACTTTAAATTCACGTAGCTTGAACGCCGGCAAACGAGCCCGTCATCAGCTTGTCACTTGCCTCGCTTGGCCTCGAGACGACACCCGTCAACTTTCAAAAACAATGAACTTCCATCTAAATAAAACAGCCCACCGATTCGATGTATCGCCCATGTCACGCTTGGCTGCCGTGCTGCTTTGCTGCGCGTCGTTTGCCAGCGTGGCGGCGCCTGAAGCTGGCGTCACCCAGGCCTGGATCCAGGCCGATGCCTCGGGCGGCTGGTCGGTGCGCGCGGTCACCGCAGAGAGCGCCTGCCCCAGCCTGCGCTGGGGCCAGGGCGAAACGGTTGCAATGTTGACGCGGGCTGAACCGGCTGAGGTGGCGCCACGCAAGGGCGGCGCGCAGGCTGATGCCAAGACTTCGGTCTTTACGCTGCGCAGCTGCGAATTGAAGATGCCGGCTAACGAGCGCCTGGCCCAGGTCGGCGGCTATGCGCTGCAGACGCCAGCCGCAGAAGTTCAGCGCATCGTCCTGCTCGGCGACAGCGGCTGCCGAATGAAAAAGTCCGACAACGCTTTCCAGGCCTGCAACGATGGCGCCGAATGGCCACTGGCCGAAGTCGCGCGCAGCGCAGCAGCCAAGCAGCCCGACCTGGTCATCCATGTGGGCGACCTGCATTACCGCGAAAGCCCTTGCCCCGCCGGCAATTCGGGCTGCGCCGGCAGTCCCTGGGGTTATGGCGACGACACCTGGCGCGCCGATCTATTCCTGCCCGCTGCGCCCTTGCTGACCGCAGCGCCCTGGATATTCGTGCGCGGCAACCATGAATCCTGCCAGCGTGCCGGCGTGGGTTGGTTTCGCTACTTCGCTGCCCAGCCATGGTCACTCGCCAACTCATGCCAGGACCCACAGAACGATGTCAACGGCGATTTCAGCGAGCCCTATGCGGTGGCCATCAGCGCCGATACCCAGGTGATCGTGTTTGACTCGGCCTTCGCTGCCGGCCGTGCCTACAAGGGCGATGAGCCCGCATTCAAGCGCTACCAGAGCCAGCTCGCCAGCGTGGCTTTGCTGGCCCAGCGCAAACCGCATAACTTCTTCATCAACCACCATCCAGTACTCGGCTTTGCCGGTTCGGCATCCGGCGTCCCCAAGCCAGGTTTCGCAGGTTTGCAGTCGGTGATGCAGTCAGTGCATCCAGCGCGCTTGTTTGCCGACGGCGTCGACCTGGTCGTGAACGGCCATTACCATGTCTTCGAAGCGGTCAGTTTCTCCAGCGGTCATCC
>CANFIC010000267.1 GCA_947446685.1 Burkholderiales bacterium | reverse complement strand
CGTGCTGGCGATTGCCGTCGGTATCGCGGACGGGTTGCGCTTGCAGGCTGAAGGCCGTGGCGACAGCGCCAATGCGCCGGGCCTGAATGCGCGTGCCGCGCTGATCACCCGTGGCCTGGCTGAAATGCTCAGGCTGGGCCTGGCGCTGGGCGCGCGCAGCGAAACCTTCATGGGTCTTTCCGGCATCGGTGATCTGGTGCTGACGGCCACCGGCGACCTGTCCCGCAATCGCCGCGTCGGGCTGGCATTGGCCCAAGGGCAGGCCCTTGCCGACATCCTGCATGACCTCGGCCATGTCGCCGAGGGTGTCTACAGCGCACCGACGGTGCTGGCGCGGGCGAGCTTGAAGGGGGTCGAAATGCCGATTACCGAAGCCGTGGTTGCGGTGCTGGACGGCCGCTTGAGCCCGGTCGCCGCAGTCGACCTGCTGATGGGGCGTCAAGCAAGGCCGGAAAGCTGAGATGCTGAGGCGACAGATGATGCTCGCCGCTACAGCGCTGGCGGCATGGCCTGCCCGTGCGCAGGGCTGGCCTGAGCGGCCGATCCGCCTGGTCGTTCCTTTCCCAGCCGGCAGCTCGCCCGATTTGATCGCGCGGATGCTGGCCTTGCCGCTCGGTGCAGCACTTGGTCAGAACCTCGTAGTCGACAACCGGCCCGGTGCTGGCGGCGAGATCGGCACCGGGGCGGTCGCCCATGCGCAGGCCGACGGTTACAGCTTGCTGCTGACGATCCAGGGCCCGCTGGTGACCGCGCCGCTGCTGAATCGGCATCTGCCTTATGACCCGGCCAAGGACTTGCAGCCGATCGGCCTGGTGGCGACTTCGCCGAATTTGCTGGTGATTGATCCGAAGCTGGGCGTAGCCAGTCTGGCTGATTTCTTGCAGTTGGCCAGGTCAAAACCGCGGCAGTTGAACTATGGCAGCGTCGGCAATGGCAGCGCAGCCCATCTGGTGATGGAGGCCTTCATGGCCCGTGCCGGCATTGCCCTGACTCATGTGCCTTACCCGGGATTTCCGCAGGTCGTCAATGCCATGCTGGCCGGTCAGGTGCAAGCCTGCTTCATGGTGCCGGGCGCTGCAATGGGGCAGGTCAGGGCCGGCAAGCTGCTGGCAATCGGCGTCACCAGTCTCGAGCGCATGGCTGCCCTGCCTGATCTGGCCACGATGGCTGAACTGGGATTTGCTGGTTTCGAGGCGACTTCATGGCAAGCCTTGTTGGCGCCGACCAGGACACCGGCGGCGATCGTCGACCGGCTGGCGCGCGAGTTGCAGACGATCCTGCGCAGCGATGCGATGCGCGACAGGCTGCAGGCCCTGTATTTCACTGCCGCCAGCAGTTCGCCCGAAGGGCTGGCCCGGCTGATGGCGACCGAGCGGCTGCGCTGGGCGGGCGTGATCAAGGCGGCGGGCGTTGAGCCCGAGTAACCATGCAAGAGCTTGTTCAGGTACCGCCGGTGAAGCCGTTTTGTCGCCAGGCTTCGAACACGGCCACCGCCACGCTGTTGCTGAGGTTGAGGCTGCGTTGACCGGCGCGCATTGGTAGCCGCAGACGCTGCTCTTGCGCAAACTGCTCGCGCAGCGAAGGCGGCAGGCCGGCCGTTTCATTGCCGAACACCAGGAAATCACCGGCTTGCCAGGCGACTTCGGCGAACGAGCGGCTGCCCTTGGTCGTGAAGGCAAAGAGCCGCGCGGGGTCGGGTTTTGCGGTGTCAAGAAAAGCGTCCCAATCGGGATGCCGGATGACTGCGGTGTACTCGTGATAGTCGAGCCCGGCGCGCTGCAGCAATCGGTCTTCCATCAGAAACCCGAGTGGCTCGATCAGATGCAGCGAGCAGCCAGTGTTGGCCGCCAGACGGATGATGTTGCCGGTGTTCGGCGGAATTTCCGGGTGCACCAGAACGATGTGGAACATGGGGTTTTTTCTCAGTCTTTGGGTCCGGGTGTTCTGGCGATGACCCAGGCCTGTACCTTGGTTGCACCCGCCCGGCGCAGCACGCGCGCCAGCTCGAACAAGGTGGCGCCGCTGGTCATTACATCATCAACGATGGCCACATGGCTGCCGCGCAATTCGCGTTGGCGCGTTGGCTCAACCGCGAAGGCCTGATGCATATTGGCGGCCCGTTCATGCAGGGCGAGCTGGGCCTGCTGGCGGGTACTGCGCACGCGCAGCAGTAGATCCGGATCGCAGCGCAATTGGTGGCGTCTGGCCAATGTCTTGGCCAATTGATGGCTCTGGTTATAGCCACGTTCGCGCTGGCGTTGCTCGCTCAGCGGCACGGCCAGCAACCAGTCTGGTGCTTCGGCCAGCTCCAGTTGCAAAGCCTGCTCAAGCCGGTCGAGCAGGACCGCCTGCAATTCAATGCCATCGTTGAATTTGAAGCGCTGCAGCAACCGATCCCAGGGAAAGGCGTAATCGAGCGCAGCGATGACTCGATCGACCGGCGGTGGATGGCGCAGGCAGGATCCGCATTGGCGCAGCGAAGCCATCGGCAACCTGGTCGCACAGGTCCGGCAACGTGGCACAGGGTTGGCATAGCGCTGCAGGCAGTCAGCGCAGACCTGGGAATGGGTCCAGCTTCGGCAGACCTGACATTGGCCTGGGCAGTGCGATAGCAACCGCTCCAGCCATGCGGGTTTATACGGGGTCAAACAGCGCTCGGACATTGAATCAATATACTGCTCAGCAGATGCAGATCACGACCTCCCCGGCAATCCGCCCGCAGCAACTCGACCCGCTAGCCCTTCAGCGTCAAGCGCGTCGCCTGTCACAGGCTGAGGCTGCGCCATGGCTGCACAGCGAAGTGGCGCAGCGGATGGCCGAGCGCTTGCCCGTCATCAAGTTGCAGCCGCGCCGCTTGCTGCAATGGTCAGCCTTTCTTGGCGGCAGTGACGCTGCGCTGAAGGCGATTTACCCGGACGCCGAGCAAGTTCGCGTCGAGCCGACGTCAGAACTCGCCGAGCGCAGCCTGGCGGCCGTCAAGCGCGGCTGGCTGCAGACCCTGCTGCGCCGCACACCGTCGCAGGTTTTGGCCCCGTCAGCCCTTTCTGATACCGCGAAGGTTGATCTGGTCTGGGCCAATATGGGTTTGCATGCCGACGCTGACATACCGCGGACCTTGGCGCAATGGCATGACGCGCTGGCGGTGGACGGATTCCTGATGTTTTCCTGTTTCGGCCCCGACAGCTTCATCGAATTGAAGAAGATCTATGCAGCGCAGGGCTGGGGTCGGCCAGCCACCGAATGGTGGGATATGCATGACATCGGCGACTTGCTGATCGAGGCCGGTTTTGCCGACCCGGTGATGGATCAGGATCGGATCAGCCTGACCTGGGCCGACGCCGAATCTTTGTTGAAGGACTTGCGTGCGCTCGGCGGCAATGTCGCGCCGGAGCGATTGGAAGGATGCCGGGGCAAGGCCTGGCGTGCAAGCTTGTTGGAGGCGCTTGAGGGCCTGCGCGGCAATGACGGTCGGTTGCGCTTGAGCCTGGAACTCGTCTATGGACATGCTTTCAAAGCGGCACCCAAACTGCAGCTGAATGCCGAGACCCATGTGTCTCTCGAGCAGATGCGATCGATGGTCCGGCAAGCGGGCAAGAAATGAGTCGACGCGTGAATCCGACAGAACATGCTTCGGCCTGCGCTAAACTCCTCGGCTGGCTGAACTTACTGCCTCGATCGAGGGTTGCGCTATCTCAAGAAATTGGGGGGTGTTGTTTGTCTCAATCGGTGAAATGTGAAGAATCCTGCCGGGAAGCCTCGGCTTCGCAGCAGCGGTTCGTGAGTTGAATTTGATACAGAAGTGACGACCATGATGATGATGAACGCACGAGTGGATCGAGCCGCGAGCCGGCTGGGGCAGATGGGAAAAGCAGCTTTTGTTGCCGGCGCGATGCTGGTGACCCAAGCGGCCTTGGCAGTGAACGACCTGCCAGGTGGCCCGGGTGTCAATGACATCAATTTGCGAGCGCCGGTGACGGCGATTGCGGCCGACCAGATGTGGCTGCATAACTTCATGCTGATCATCTGCCTGGTGATTTTCCTGGCGGTCTTCGGCGTGATGTTTTATTCGATTTTCAAACACCGCAAGTCCAAGGGCGCGGTGTCTGCCAATTTCCACGAGAGCGTCAAAGTCGAAATCGCGTGGACCATCGTGCCATTCGTCATCGTCATCCTGATGGCTTTGCCGGCCACCAAGGTGGTGGTTGCGATGAAGGACACCACCAACGCCGATCTGACCATCAAGGCCACCGGCTATCAGTGGAAATGGGGTTATGACTATCTGAAAGGCGAGGGCGAGGGCATCGGCTTTCTGGCCACGCTCGACAATGCTCAGCGCGAGATGTCCAACGCCGGCAAACCCGAAGGCGACAACTACCTGTTGAAGGTCGACAACCCCTTGGTCGTGCCGGTCAACAAGAAGATCCGCATCATCACGACGGCCAATGACGTGATCCATTCCTGGAGCGTGCCGTCGTTTGGCGTGAAGCAGGATGCGATTCCAGGTTTCGTTCGCGATGCCTGGTTCAGGGCTGAAAAGATCGGCGACTTTTACGGCCAATGTTCGGAGTTGTGCGGCAAGGAACATGCCTATATGCCGATCCACGTGAAGGTGGTGTCGGCCGAGGATTACACGCAATGGGTTGATGGCGAAAAGAAAAAGCTCGCTGCCAAAGCTGATGATCCTGCCAAGGTCTGGGAGTTGCCGGCGCTGGTCGCGCGTGGCGAAAAGGTTTACAGCGCCAATTGCGCCGCTTGCCACCAGGCCAACGGTAAAGGCAATGGCCCGATCAAGCCGCTGGACGGTTCGGCCGTGGTGCTGAACGAGGACAAGCTCAAGCAGGTGCTTGTGCTGCTGAACGGACAGAACAACCTCACCATGCCTTCCTGGAAACAGTTGAGCGACACCGAAATTGCGGCAGTCATCACTTACACCAAGAACTCGTGGAGCAACAAGACCGGCTGGCTGGTTCAGCCGTCTGAAGTTCTGGCCGCTCGCAAGTAAGCGCCAAACGTCGAACAAGCAAAGGAAACAAGATGAGTGCAGTACTTGACCACAAAGGTCACGACGTTCATGACCACCACGACGACCACCATGCACCTTCGGGCTGGAGGCGCTGGCTGTTTGCGACCAATCACAAGGACATCGGGACTTTGTACCTGCTGTTCTCGTTCGCGATGTTGATGGTTGGCGGCGTGTTGGCCCTGTGCATCCGCGCTGAGCTGTTCCAGCCCGGCTTGCAGTTCTTCAACCCGGAACTGTTCAACCAGTTCACCACGATGCATGGCTTGATCATGGTGTTCGGCGCAATCATGCCGGCCTTCGTCGGTTTCGCCAACTGGATGATCCCGCTGCAGATCGGCGCTGCCGACATGGCTTTTGCGCGCATGAACAACTTCAGCTTCTGG
>CANFIC010000266.1 GCA_947446685.1 Burkholderiales bacterium | reverse complement strand
TGGTCGACCAGCGCCGAAGCTGCCTGACGCGAGCGCAGGCCATAAGCGACGTTGTCGCGCACGCTGAGCCAGGGGAAGATCGAATTTTCCTGAAAAACGACCGACATAAAGGGCTTGTCGCCTTTGGGCTCACGGATGCGCAAGATGCCTGAGTTGTGCGAATCGAGGCCGGCGAGAATGCGCAGCAAACTGGTCTTGCCGCAGCCTGAAGGGCCGAGCAGACAGACGAACTCGCCTTCGCGTATCGTCAGGTCGAAATCAGCAAAGGCTTCGTATTCGCCAGCCTTGGTCAGGAAACGCTTGCCAACCTTTTCCAGCACGATGATCGGTGCCCGGCCCGCATCGGCCGGCGCATCGGTTTCAAACCCCAAGGGCAACAAGCTCATAGCACGCCGATGGCGTTGATCTCGATCAGGCATAGGGGGTCAACCAGCCCCGACACCTGGACCATCGTCGAGGCCGGCGGATCAATCGGGAAATATTCCTTGCGCACGGCATGGATCGCCTTGAACTCGGCCATGCCGACGACGAACACGGTGACCGACATGATGTCGGCCAGCGTGCCACCAGCCGCTTCGATCGAAGCCTTCAGGTTTTCGCAAACTTGCCGCGTCTGCGCCTCGTAATCGTCAATGCCGACCACATGGCCATCGGGCGCGCGGGCGGTCAAGCCCGAGATGAAGACCATCCGGCCCGGCTCGCAGGCGATCACCGGCGTCCAGACGCCAAATGGTTTGGGCAGCTTGGCTGGGTGGATGGGAATTTTTTTGGTCATGGCATTCCTTTCAAACCGGATCGAACACAGCGGTGATTTCCTGTCGGCCCGATGGCCCCGCAAAAGCCTGCTCGCGGTACATGCCCAGCGCGCGCATCACCGGTTCGTCGCTGACCGAAAACAGGATCGCATCCCGACCCATTGCGCTCGCATGCTCATGCCAGCGCCAATTGGGCACGACGAAAACATCGCCTTCGGCCCAATCGAAGCGCTGGCCTTCAATCACCGAATGCCCGGCGCCTTCGATCACATAGTAGACGGTGCTGCACATCTGCCGATGGGATTGGGTGGCCTTGCCAGGCCGCAGCAGTTGCGCATGGCAGCCTATCGTCGGCAAGGTCGGCCCGCCATTGCGCGGATTGACATAGGCCAGCAGGATGTCGTCATAGGGGCTGCCGGCGGCACCGCGCAAACGCTCAAGCGCGGCACGCATCTCGCTCCAGGGGTAGCGGACGACCGGATGGTGGTCAGGGTAAGGCAGCCAGTCGGTCGGCCGCATGGCGCCCAGTATGGTCTGGCTGTAGCCCTCCTCGCGCGGGACAGCGACCCCCGGCTCGCCAGGTTCGAACCAACTTGCCTGCAGCAGATTGACCAGCGGAAAGTCGAGCGCATCGAGCCAGACGATGTCATGCCCGGTCGAATTGACATGTTCATGCCAGGTCCCCGATGGCGTCAGCAGCAGATCGTTCTGCAACATCCGTAGCGGCTCGCCCTCGACCGTGGTGAAGACATCGCCGCCTTCGCTGCGCGCGGCAAAGCGGATCGCCGCCGCCATATGGCGATGCGCCGGCGCACGCTCACCCGCTTTGACCAACTGGACTGCCGTGGCCAGCGTGTGCGAGGTCGAAAAGCCGCTGCGCAGATCGGGGTTGGTATGTTCCATCGAACGGCGCTCGGCGCCGCGCTCGGGGGTGATCAACTCGCCGGCACGCAGCAGATGGTGCAACACCGCATCCCATTTCCACAGCCAGGGGCGGTAGCTGACAAGCGGCTCGCGCGAGACGAAATCCGCCACATATTTCCAGGTCGGAACCAGCCGAGCGCGCTCCATGTCGGCATGCAGGCGGTCCAGCGTGTCGCCGGCAGGCAGCGCAGCGCGCAGAGATTCAAAATTCATCGGGCCTCCTGTCGGCTCGTCATTCTCGCCAATGCTCACTTGGGCCCTGGCTGGGCCGGGCCTTTGCGGCCGAGCCGCTTGTGGGCGTATTCGATGTACTGGTAGTCGACCAGGTCGGCGAGCTTGGGCTTTTGCTGCAACAGGCCGCGGCTCGAATACCAGTCGATGCTGTCAACGATGGTCGGCAGGTGCAAATAGCCATCGGGGTCAAAGCCCGGGAACACCACATTGGCCAAAGCGACCGGATCCTTGAAGGTGGGGATCTGTTTGCCCATAGCGGTGAACATCTCCTGCCTGGAACTTCGACCCTCGATCGCGTCGAGGTAGTCACGCACGCCGCGCAGATAGGCCACCATCCATTTGTTCGCGATTTCGGGCTTGCGTTTGACGAACTCCGGGGCGTAGATGATGCCGGCGATCTGGAAGTTGGGCGAAGTCTCGTCGAAACCGAGCAACCGGATGGCGATCTGCCGCTTGCTTGCATTGGCGACGAAAGGCTCGATCAGCAAGGCCGCATCGACCGCCTTGTTCGACAGCGCTTGCAGCATCGACGGAAAGCCCATCTGTTCGATGCTGACATCCTCAAGCTTCGATCCGCTGGCGCGCAAGGCGGTGTCGAGCTGGAATTCCATCGGCGAATTGCGCGAGGGTGAAGCGACTTTGAGCCCCTTCAGATCGGCAATCGTCTTGACCCTGCCCGAATCGATCAGGTCCTTGCGCACGACGACCGCATTGAAGCCATGGCCTTTTGAATTGCGCCCCTTGTCGGCGACCAGCTTGAACGGCAGGCCGCGCAATGATCCATTCAGCAAGCCCAAGGTCGGCGCACCCGAAGCCACGTCGAGGTCGCCGGTGATCATTGGCGTGCTCATGTCCGCCGTGTTGTCGAAGCGCTCAAAACTGATCTCGATGCCTTCTTCGCGGAAATAACCGCGCTCGTCGGCCAGGAAAGTCGGGGCCTCCCCCAGGCTGTTCAAGATCCCGACCCTGACCTTGGTCAGCGGCGCCTTGGGCGACTGGGCGGCGGCGAAGCTGCACAGGCAGGCCGCCAGCAATGGCGGGCAAAGCCATCTTGTCAGTGCGGAGAAAGGCTTGATCACGGTTCGCATGTTCGCTCCTTGGGTGAGTCAATTCAGCACGATGGCAATGCCGTCGGCGCGCGGGTCGGCTGCAGCCTGGACCGCACCGCTGGCGTCGATGGAGATCAACTGCGCAGCGCCGGCGGCTCCCAGCGCTTTGTCGCTGATGCGGTGGCCGCGGCAGCGCAGGCCATCGAGCAGTTTTTCGTCCAGGCGCGGGTCGACCTGGATTTCATAGGGCTCCGAGAGGGAACCTGGATCAGATCCTGGCGAAAGCTCCCAGCGTGGCATGGCGACCGCGCTGGCGACATCAGCACCATCGTTGAGGACGGCGTCGATCATCTGCAGATTCCACTGCGGTTGGCCATCGCCGCCCGAGGTGCAACCGGCCAGCCTGGGCGCACCGCCCTTGTCCAGCACGATATAGGCATGCAGCGTCGACATCGTGCGTTTGCCGCCTTCGAGCCGGTTGGGCGAATCAGGGTCGAGCGAAAAGCCGCGCCCGGCGCGGTTGTTCAGCAGCACCCCGGTGCCGGGAACGATCTGAGCGGCGCCGAACGGCGTCGACAAACTGGTGATGTAGGACACCAGATTGCCCTGATCATCGGCCGTCACCAGCGCAGTCGTGTCGCCTTCGCCGAGCGACCAGCGCTTGCCCGGCACCGCTTCGCGCGCAATGTTGTCATTGATCATCGCGGCTTGCTCGGCCAGATTGGCGTCGGCCAGCATCAGCGCGCTTGCATCGGCAACGAAGCGCGGATCGCCACAGCGCAGATTGCGCTGCGCAAAAGCCAGCTTCAGCGCTTCGATCATCCGGTGCGCTTTCAGGTCGATGGTCTCGGCGCCGCTCTTGCCTTGCCGGCTGAGAATGCCCAAAGCCTGCAGCAGCACGATGCCTTGCGCCACCGGCGGGTTGCTGAAAACCTGCGCGCTGCCGAAGCGGGTCGCGATCGGTGCGGTGATTTCCGCCCAGTATGCAGCCAGGTCTTGATGGCTGAACAAGCCGCCCTGCGACTGACTGAAAGCAGTCAGCTGCCGGGCGAATTCGCCGCGATAGAAATCGTCAGGGCCAAGCTCGGCCAGCCGCGACAAAGTCAGGGCGAGTTCGGGCTGCCTCAGCAACTCGCCCAAGCGCGGCGCCCGGCCATCGATCAGCAGACCCTGGCGCGCGGTCTCCGAGCCGGCCAGCAGTTCGAGATTGCTGCTGAAAATGCGCGCGACTGCCGGCGCGACCGGCGCACCGTCAGCCGCCAGTTCGATCGCTCTGGCCAGCAGCTGCGGCATGCTCAGCCGGCCGCTGCCGAAACGCCGATGGGCCAGCCACATCGCGTCGGGTGCGCCCGGCACCGCAGCTGACAACAGGCCGCGCGCTGGCCGCCGGGTCAAGCCTTGCTGCCTTGCCGCCTCGAGGGTCAACGCCGCGGGGGCCGGGCCGGCACCGTTGATCGAATGGATGCGCTGCTCGCTGGCATCGAAGTAAAGGATGAAGCTGTCGCCGCCCAGGCCACTCATCATCGGCTGCACGACGCCCAGCACCGCCGCCGCAGCGTTGGCCGCGTCGATCGCATTGCCGCCGCGCTCGAGGACCTCAATGCCGGCCTGTGTCGCCAGCGGATGGGCGGTGGCGACTGCGCCCCGGCTCGAACGCCTGGACTCAGCCTGCGACATGAGCCCTCCTCTCGATCGCCAGGCGCAGCGGCTCGGGGTCGGCCCATTGAGCGATGTCGAAATCATTCTCGATCAAGCCCTGCCGCAGCATGAAGCGCTTCAGGCTGTCGATCGCATCGAGATGCGCCTTGTCGAAAACCGGATGCAACTGCTGATGGATGTCATCGCCATTGGCTGCGGTCACCCATTCGGCCGTGGCGGCGACATCGCCGCCGATGATGGCCTGGGCCTCGGCCCCATGGGTCGCGGCCCAGGCGGCAGCGTCAAGCAGGCAGGAAATGTAGTCGACCACCGCAGCCGGCCGGTCGCGCAGCAAGGCGCGGTCGACGGTCAGCAGGATCGGCAACTGGTTGTTCGACTGCATGGCGAGCGAAGGCTGCAAACTGATGTCGGCAACGACTTGCGCCCCCATGAAGGCTGTCAGCTGTGCACCGGGAGCGCTGGCGGTGTAGATCGCATCGACCTCGCCGCGAATCAGCGCCAGCGCCTCGCGCGACTGCCGTCGGGCACGCGCCGCGCCGCGCCACAGGGTGCCGCGTTTGCTGGCGCCGCCGTCGGGAATCTGCATTTCCTGCACCGGCAAATCGACCAGCTCGACTTCATCGAGGCCCAGGCCGGCCATGCCCAGCGCAGCCTCGTAGCCGCGCAGACACATCGCGCGCCAATAGTCGAAGGGGTCATTCAAGCGCCGAGGCAAACCCAGGCGCCGGCCGCGCAGATCGGCTGGGCCAGTGATGCCGCTAGCAGGCATGGCAATCACCGCTTGGTACTCGCGGATCCAACTGGTCGCCAGCAGCACCGTA
>CANFIC010000265.1 GCA_947446685.1 Burkholderiales bacterium | reverse complement strand
TCAGCTGGCAGGCCAAGCCCTGGGTGCCGCTGATCAGCGCGATTGCGGGAGCGCTGCTGGCGCAGGCGGCCGGCTGGTGGAGCTTGCGCGCAGTGCTGCAGCGGCCAGTGATGGAAACGCTGCGCAAGTCCGCATGACCCGATCTCCATGAACCCTTTGGCCTGAATCTTGCTGCCAGGAATGAAACTTCACCATGACCTGGCTACCCAGCCAGGTTCAAACGACCCCATGCCACAAACAATGCCCGTCCCGACCCGCACGATTCACAGCCGCCCGCACAGCCAGGCCAAGGTCCAGATCCTGGTTCGCTCATCGCTGCGCAGCAGTACCGGTTCTTCAGCGAACCGCCGCAGAGCGCAGGATCTTGTCTGGTCCTGGGTCGGTAACAAATGGCCACGCCTGGGTGTGTCGATGGAAGAGCGCGGATTGCCACAGCTGGAACGCACCGCGCCAGGGGTCCAGTTGTCGGTCTCGACAAATCCTGAGAGCAACACCTGGACGCTGTCGGTGGCCAATAGCGAACGCGACGGCACGCGCACCTGGATGACCAGCGCGATGGTGACCGCCCAGGGAGATAGCGATTTGCTCGATGTGCAGACTTCCTGCGCGGGCCGGCCTGATGCGCCGTTGGTAGTCGCCCCGCCTGGGGTGCTGGGCCTGTGGGTCGAGCGGCTTGAGCTCGAGGATGGCGGGGTTCCGGTGCTCGGCGAGCCCCGCGAGGTCTGCGACGCGGACCAGCTGAAAGGATTTTGCGAGCATGTGCATTCGCCTGAACGCAAGCTGCCGATCATCGCCCTGACCAGCAACCCGCATTCGCGCTTCTATGGCGTCGATCCGCATGGCCTGGCCCAGGTGGTGCGCGGCCTGGCCCATGTCGCCTACGTCGCACCCGAGATGGCGGCCGCGGTCGAGAGCCAGGTCGGTGCAGATTTCGCCCTGCACGCCGGTGCGGCAAGAATTTACAAGCCGGGTTTCAATCGCAGCGCTGCGCTTCAGGCCCATCCCTTGCTGAAAGACCCCAGGCCTGCCGGCGCTTCCAAGACCGATGACCCGGGCGCTTTCCGGCGTCTGCTGTGCCGGCATATCTGCGCGCTGAGCGTCGAGGCGACTGCCGCCATGTGAGAGAGGATTGAGCCGGTTGCCACAAATGCAGTACGCTTGCGTTTGGAGGTCAATCCATGGACATCTTGCAACTCGATATGTCTGGGCGGCCGCAAGCCTGGATCAGCTCAAGAGAAGCGGCAATGATCTATGCAAGCGACGGCATTGCCTGGACATTGGGCGATCCCTTTCATGTCTTGCGCGGCGGTATGCAGCGGCGCACCGGCTTGCAATCAAGAATCGAATTGCACCCGATCGTGGCTGTGCGCGGTGCCGTCCCGAGTCGCGCTTGGCGCCAGGCGCCGGCCTTGTCGAACATGAAGCTGTTCGTCCGCGACCGTCTGGTCTGCGCCTATTGCGGCCACCGCTTCCCGACCGAAAACCTGACCCGCGAACATATCCGACCGAGTTCGCGCGGCGGCATGGACAGTTGGATGAACTGCATCACCGCCTGCCGCGGCTGCAATGGACGCAAAGGCAATCGCACGCCCGAAGAGGCGCAGATGAATCTGCTCTATCTGCCTTATGTGCCAAGCCTGCATGAAGACATGATCCTGCGCGGCCGCCGCATCCTTGCCGACCAGATGGAATTCCTGCTCGCCAGCGTGCCGCGCCACAGCCGTCTGCGCGATTGACGCTGTAAAGACTTGTACGCGAGTCAACGGCGGCACAATGCAAAGCGTTGTCTGAACAGTTCCCAGGAGTATTTGATGAAGAAATTATTGATTGCAGCCTTCGTTGTCACCCTTGGCGCTTGCGCCACCAGCAACCCGGACATGATTCGGCGTGGCGATGCACAGCAAATGTCGCAGGTGCAGGATGCGGTGATTTTGTCAATCCGTGCCGTGACGGTTGACGGCGCGCAGAGCGGCGCCGGCGCGGCAGCGGGCGGTGTCGTCGGCGCCTTGGCCGGGTCTTCGGTCGGCGGACGGCGCGATGGTCAAGTCGGCGGCATCCTCGGTGCCGTGGCAGGCGCCATGATCGGCAATGCGGTCGAGCGCAGCGGCACCAAGGAGGAAGCGCTTGAATTGCTATTGCAACTGCGCAATGGTGAAAGGCGCATGATCGTCCAAGGCAAAGGCAGTGAAATCCTGAACGTTGGCGATGCCGTGATTCTGATCACGAGCGGCAACAAGACCAGAGTCACACGCGCACCGGTCGTTCGTTAAATCGACTCGCTGAGCGCGCCAGCAAGGCCCCTTCATGGGGCCTTGCCCGTTTTCGGGCATTGATGCACCAAGCTGGTCAGCCGACTGTGCATCAATTGCGATGCGGTTTGGCTTCAGACTTCAGGCCAAGGTCGGGCACCTGGCCACAAGCAACCATCAGGGATTCAGGCATGAAGTTTGCATAGCAAGTCATGCTGCGGGTTGAATTTTTCTGACCCGTCAATCCTTGATGGAGTCATCAGTGCCAGTTCTCACCCGTCGCAGTGCCCTTCTTTCCAATCCACTTTTTTGCGCAATTGCCGCGCTGCTGCTGGCGGGCAGCGCCCAGGCGCAAGTCACCGCGATCAAGTTCCAGCTTGACTGGCGCTTTGAAGGTCCGGCGGCCTTCTTTCTGGCACCGATCGCCAAAGGCTATTTCAAGGAGGCCAAGCTCGACGTCAGCGTCGACTCGGGCAATGGCTCGGGCGGTGCCGTGACCCGAGTGGCTTCAGGCAGCTACGACATGGGCTTTGCCGATATGGCGGCCTTGATGGAATTCCATGCCAACAATCCGGATGCACCGAACAAGCCGGTGGCGGTGATGATGGTCTACAACAACACGCCTGCCGCGGTGCTGGCACTGAAAAAGTCCGGCATCACGACGGTGGCAGGCTTGAGCGGCAAAAAGCTCGGCGCACCGGTCTTCGACGCGGGCCGCCGCGGCTTCCCGGTCTTTGCCCAGGCGAACAAGCTCGGCGCCGTGGCCTGGACCAGCATGGATCCGCCGCTGCGGGAAACAATGCTGGTGCGCGGCGATGTCGATGCCATCACCGGTTTTTCCTTCACTTCGCTGCTCAACCTCGAAGCGCGAGGCATCAAGGCTGAAGAGGTGGTGGTGTTCCCCTACGCGCAATACGGCGTCAAGCATTACGGCAACGCAATCATCGCCAGCCCGAAGCTGATCAAGGAACACCCGGAAGTCGTCAAAGCCTTCCTCAAGGCCTTTGCACGCAGCGCCAAGGAGGTGATGGCCGACCCGGATGCAGCGATTGCTTTTGTCAAGGATCGCGACGGCATCATCAACGAGGTGCTGGAAAAACGCCGTCTGCGCCTGGCCATCGACGCGGTGGTGGCGAGCCCGGATGCCAGAGCTGAAGGCTTCGGCCAGGTGGTGGCGCCACGCCTGGCTTTGATGGCCAGCCAGATCTCGGACGTCTACAACACCAAGACGCGGGTTTCGTCCGATGCCATATGGAACGGCAGCATGCTGCCGAGCAGCACCGAGTTGAACGTTCTGCCAGCAAAGCGCTGATGACAATCGCTCCCTTCGTCGACTTTCGGGGCGTTTGGCTGGCCTACAACGAGGCTTTGCTGGCGGCGGGCAAGTTCGCCGTCGAGGACATCTCGCTGCAACTGACCCGCGGCGAATTTGTCGCCATCGTCGGGCCTTCGGGTTGCGGCAAGTCGACCTTCATGAAACTCGCGACCGGTCTGAAAAAGCCGAGCCGGGGCGACATCTTCGTCGATGAAAAAACGGTCAGCGGACCGCTGAAAATCAGCGGCATGGCCTTCCAGGCGCCGTCGTTGCTGCCTTGGCGCAGCACGCTGGCCAATGTGCTTTTGCCGCTGGAAATCGTCGAACCCTTTCGCCAGCAGTTCAAGGCAAAAAAGGCTGAATTCGAAGCCCGCGCGATGGCCTTGCTGGCCAGCGTCGGGCTGGCTGGCTATGAGGACAAGTTCCCATGGCAACTCTCCGGCGGTATGCAGCAGCGCGCGAGTCTGTGCCGGGCCTTGATTCACGAGCCCCAATTGCTGCTGCTCGACGAGCCCTTCGGCGCCCTCGATGCCTTCACCCGCGAGGAGCTCTGGTGCGCCTTGCGCGATCTGCAGGCGGCGCGGCAATTCAATGTGATTCTCGTCACCCATGACCTGCGCGAAAGCGTTTTTCTGGCTGACACCGTCTACGTGATGAGCAAGAGCCCGGGCCGCCTGCTGCATCAGCGCAGGATCGAGCTGCCGCGTCCGCGCGACCTCGAAGTCACATACACCCCCGAATTCACCGACATCGTGCATGAGTTGCGCGGCCATATCGGCGCCTTGCGCAAAACCGGAGCGGCGCTGCCATGAACAGCAAAGCACAAGCTGCTGCGCCCTGGCTGCTGCTGGCCTTCATGCTGATCTTCTGGCAGGCGGTCTGCAGCCTGTTCCAGGTCTCGGACTTCATCTTCCCAAGCCCCTGGCGGATCGCTCAGGCCTTGCTGGAATTCCACAGCGAAATCCTGCGCCACGCCTGGCGGACCTTCTGGGTCACGATGCTCGGCTTCGGTCTGGCCATCATCGTCGGCTTGTTGCTGGGTTTCCTGATGGGCAGCTCGCGTCTGGCTTACAAGGCGATGTATCCATTGATGACCGGCTTCAATGCCCTGCCCAAGGCCGCCTTCGTGCCGATTCTGGTCGTCTGGTTCGGGATCGGCGCCGGCCCGGCAGTGCTGACTGCGTTCCTGATCAGCTTTTTTCCGATCATGGTCAATATCGCCACCGGCCTGGCGACGATGGAACCCGAACTCGAGGACGTGTTGCGCGTCCTCGGAGCGCGGCGCTGGGACATCCTGATGAAAGTCGGCCTGCCGCGGTCGATGCCCTATTTTTTCGCCGCGCTGAAAGTGTCAATCACCCTGGCCTTTGTGGGCACGACGGTGTCTGAAATGACTGCCGCCAATGAGGGCATCGGCTACTTGCTGATGTCGGCGGGAGCGTCGATGCAGATGGGCTTGGCTTTTGCAGGCTTGGTCGTCGTCGGCGCGATGGCCATGCTGATGTACGAAGTTTTTGCCGTGATGGAACAGCGCCTGACAGGCTGGGCCCATCGCAATGACATGCACTGATTTACCAACCACCAAAGGAACTGAAGATGAAAGTGAATAAAAAAGCAATGCTGGCTGCCGCAGCGATCCTGAGCATTGCCGGTGCGGCACAAGCCCAATCGACGGTGAGCCTGTACGGTCTGCTGGACCTCAGCGTCGGTGCGAGCAAGGCACAAGGTAGCAGTTCATCGGTCAATAACGTGGCCAGCGGCAATATGAGCACCAGCCATTTCGGCGTCTCGGGCAAGGAAGATCTTGGCGGTGGCATGAGCGCTTCGTTCGCGCTCGAGTCATTCATGCGCACCGACAACGGTTCGGCCGGCCGCTTCAATGGCGACGCCTACTGGGCCCGCAAC
>CANFIC010000264.1 GCA_947446685.1 Burkholderiales bacterium | reverse complement strand
CCTGCTGCGCTGGATCAAGCGCCGGATCAAAGCCTAGCCCGCGCCCTAACGCAGCCAGCCTTTGCGGCGGACGTAGATGAAGGGCGCGGCCACCGAAGCCAGCATCAAGACCAGGGCAAAGGGATAGCCCCAGGTCTGATCAAGTTCGGGCATGAACTTGAAATTCATGCCGTAGATACTGGCGATCAGCGTTGGCGGCAGCAGCGCGACGCTGGCCACCGAGAAGATCTTGATGATCTTGTTCTGATTGATATTGATGAAACCGACGGTCGCGTCCATCAGGAAGTTGATCTTGTCGAAAAGGAAGGCCGTGTGCGAATCGAGCGAGTCGATGTCGCGCAGAATCTGCCGCGATTCCTCGAACTGCTCGGCGTTGAGCATGCGGCTGCGCATCATGAAGCTGACCGCCCGGCGCGTGTCCATCACATTGCGACGGATGCGCCCGTTCAAGTCTTCCTCGCGGGCGATGGCCGACAGCACTTCGCTGGCCACGGCGTCGTTGACATCCTTCTTCAACACCCGCTCACTGACCTTTTCGAGCTTGTCGTAAATGCCTTCGAGGATGTCGGCCGAATATTCTGCGTCAGCGTCGTAGAGCTTGAGCAGCACATCCTTGGCGTCTTCGATCATGGCCGGAATGCGCCGGGCGCGCAGGCGCAGCAACCTGAATACCGGCAGGTCCTCGTTGTGGATCGAGAACAGCACATTGTTCAGCAGGATGAAGGCAACGCGCACATTGCGCGGCGCTTCGTCATCGTCGATCAAGAAGTCCGAGCGGATATGCAACTCGCCGTTGTCTTCCTCGTAGAAACGCGCTGAAGACTCGAGGTCTTCGGCAACGATGTCCTCGGGGATGGTCAAGCCGAAGCGGTCGAGGATCCAGCCCTTTTCCACTTCGCTCGGGCTTTCCATGTCGACCCAGACCGGGCGGGTCAATGCCAGGTCCTCGGCGGATTCGATCTCTTCCTGGAACAAGCCGCCTTTCAGGCGCCCGTTGTCCAGCGTGAATACATTCAGCATGCAAATCTCCAACGCAATTGCGCCGTCTAAAGGCTGGACAGGCGCTGGCGCCGTCCGGGCGGATGGGTGTTAACCGTCTCACTCCGGACCTGCGGGCTATCTCGAGCGCTTGACGCGCTCAGCGATGCCGCATTGGGCGAGGGAGTGGACGGTCACCGATGGTCACTGTCCAAGAAGGGCTCCGTGGCTGGGGGGCTTCATTATCACATTGACTCGCGTGTTCAGGCCTTGCGATCAACGCGAATTGCCAGCACCACCGAAGTGTTGGTCCGCGTCACGCCATCAAAGGCGCCGATCTCGTCGAGCAGCGCATCGAGTCGCAGCGTCGAGTCGGCGCGCAGCAAGGCCATATAGTCGAATTCGCCGCTGACCGAGGCGAGCTGGTTCAGCTCTGGCAGGGCGCTGAGCTTCTTGACCACATCGCGCCCGGCCTTGGGGCTGACCGTGATGCCGACAAAAGCCTGCACGCCAGCGTGGCCAGCCTTGCTGCCAAGCTTGACCGTGTAGCCGCTGATTACGCCCTCGGCCTCGAGTCTGGCCAATCTTGCGACCACGGTGGTGCGTGCCAGCCCGAGCTTGCGGGCCAGATTGGCCGTGCTTTCGCGCGCATTCACCTGCAACAGCGCCAGCAGCTGGCGATCGGCCAACTCCCGGCTGGGCGCCATGCGCTGTGCATCGAGCTTCAGATCATTGCTCATGGGAAACCCTTTATTTCGACGAATTGAATTTTAAATCGGACGATATGACAATTTCTGGGGATTAATCGTCGAACTCAAGCTTTCTTTCGTCAAGCATGCTGCCTAGACTCGCTGGCAGGCATTCAAACAGGAGAGATCGATGAAAACAGCCTTGCTGGGCGCCGGCCATATCGGCCAGACCATCGCGCGTTTGCTGCATGGCAGCGGCGATTACCAGGTCACCGTGATCGACCAGAACGCTGCCGCGCTGGCAAGGCTGGCGGCTGAAGGCATCGAAGGCCGCTTGGCCGACAGCGCAGACAGCCAGGCGCTGGCAGCGGCCTTGCGTGGCCAGGACAGCGTCGTCAACGCCCTGCCTTACCATTTGGCGACCAGGGCCGCGCAGGCGGCGAAGGCGGCGGGCTGCCACTATTTCGACCTGACCGAAGACATCGCCGCGACCCGCGAAATCAAGCGCTTGGCCGCCGGCGCCAGCACGGCTTTCATGCCGCAATGCGGACTGGCGCCGGGCTTCATCGGCATCGTCGCCCACCATTTGGCCCGGAGTTTCGACAGCCTGCATGACGTCAAGATGCGCGTCGGCGCTTTGCCGGCCTTTCCGACCAATGCCTTGAAGTACAACCTGACCTGGAGCGTCGATGGCCTGATCAATGAATATTGCCACCCTTGCGAAGCGATCCATGATGGCCGCGCGATCGAGGCCTTGCCGCTCGAAGGCCTCGAGCATTTCTCGCTCGACGGCACCGAATACGAAGCGTTCAACACCTCGGGCGGTCTGGGCACCTTGTGCGAAACGCTGCAGGGCCAGGTACGCAATCTCGATTACAAGACCGTGCGCTATCCCGGTCACCGCGACCTGATGGTGATGCTGCTTGACGACTTGCAACTGAAAAACGACCAGCAGACCCTGAAGGACATCATGCGGCGCTCGATGCCCGCGACGATGCAGGACCTGGTGCTGGTCTTTGTGACGGTTTCGGGCATGCGCGACGGCAGCCTGTTGCAGGAAGTATTTGCCCGCAAGATCTTTGCCGAACGCGATGGTGCCGCGCCGCGCTCGGCGATCCAGATCACCACGGCGGCTGGGGTCTGCGCCGCGCTCGATCTGTTCCGTGAAGGGAAATTGCCGCAAGCCGGTTTCATCCGTCAGGAACAAGTCAAACTGCCAGATTTTCTCGCCAACCGCTTCGGCCAAGCCTACCAACAATCCCGCCAAGTCGAATCAATTGGCTGAGGCCGGCCCTAGACGAGCAACTGCTTGCTCGTCGACGCCTGCCGAAGGACCGACCGCCTGCAAGCGGCCGGGCTGGTCGGCCGGACCCCGATCAACAATGGCTTGCTCGTCGACGCCTGCCGAAGGACCGACCGCCTGCAAGCGGCCGGGCTGGTTGGCAAGCCGTCTCCTGCGTAGCCCGACAAGAAGCGCAGCGGATTGCGGGTTGTGGCCAGCGCTGAGACTTGCTGGGCCAGGCCCTTCGACAAGCTCAGGACGAACGGGGTAAATTTCGAGCGAACCAGGACTTGCATCGAACCCGCCAATAATCCATTCGCCCTGATCCTGAGTTTCCGAATATCCTGATCCCGTCAAAAATACCCGCTATACCCCCCACCCGTTCGTCCTGAGCCCGTCGAAGGACTCGCTACAAACGCCGTTCACAAGCCCCGTTCGTCCTGAGCCTGTCGAAGGACTCAGCCCGCCTCCGGATGCCACCACCTTCCACGGCACCAACGGGAATAATTTTTAAGATAGTCCCGTCCGCCCAAGCCCGGCAAATTCTGGAACCACCATGACCCAAGTCTCTGACCTTCTCACCGCCCTCGGAGTTCCTGCCAGCGCCAGCCAAGGTGGGCGCTTGCAATTGCGCTCTCCGATCGACGGTGCGCCGACCGGCGCCATTCACCCGGCCAGCGAAGCTGACATGCTGGCCGCAATTGGGCGCGCAAAACAGGCTTTCGAGGTCTGGCGCGATGTGCCGGCGCCGCGGCGCGGCGAGTTGATCCGCCAGTTCTCCTCCGTGCTGCGCCAGCACAAGACCGAACTGGCGCAACTGGTTGCCATCGAGGCCGGCAAGGTCAGCAGCGAAGGCCTGGGCGAAGTGCAGGAGATGATCGACATCTGCGACTTTGCCGTCGGCCTGTCGCGCCAGTTGCATGGGTTGACGATCGCCTCCGAGCGCCCCGGCCACCGGATGATGGAGCAATGGTTGCCGCTCGGCGTGGTCGGCATCATCTCGGCCTTCAACTTCCCCGTCGCCGTCTGGGCCTGGAACGCCAGCCTGGCGATCGTCTGCGGCAATGCCTGCATCTGGAAACCATCGGAAAAGACCCCGCTGACGGCGCTGGCAACCCAGGCCTTGTTCGAACAGGCTTTGCAGAGTTTTGAAGGCGCGCCAGCCCATCTGTCGCAGTTGCTCAATGGCGGTGCCGAGCTCGGCCGGGCCTTGGCGCTTGATCCCCGCGTCGCCCTGCTTTCGGCGACCGGTTCGACCCGCATGGGCCGCGCGGTCGGGCCGCTGGTGGCGGCGCGCTTTGGCCGTTGTTTGCTCGAGCTTGGTGGCAATAACGCGATCATCGTTGCCCCTTCGGCCGATCTGGAACTGGCGGTTCGCGGCATCCTTTTTGGCGCCTACGGCACCGCCGGCCAGCGCTGCACGACGACGCGCCGCGTCATCATCCACGAAAGCATTCACGACGACTTGCTGGCGCGGCTGGACCGCATCCGTGCAAGCTTGAGCATCGGCAACCCGCTCGACCCCGCCACTCTGGTCGGCCCGCTGATCGACCGCGCGGCCTTCGATGCCATGCAGGCCGCCCTGGTCAGCGCTAGCGAGCAGGGCGGCAGCGTCAGCGGTGGCGAGCGGGCGCTGGCGCAGCGCTATCCCGAGGCCTGGTACGCCGTGCCTGCGCTGGTGCGGATGCCGGCGCAGACCGCAGTGGTCAAGACCGAAACCTTTGCGCCGATTCTATATGCGCTGAAGTACCGCCACCTGGACGAAGCGATCGCAATGCACAACGATGTTCCGCAAGGCCTGAGCTCGGCGATCTTCACCAACGACCTGCGCGAGGCCGAGCGATTCATGTCGGCCAGCGGCTCCGACTGCGGCATTGCCAATGTCAATATCGGCACCTCGGGGGCTGAAATCGGCGGTGCATTCGGCGGTGAAAAAGAAACCGGCGGCGGCCGTGAATCGGGCAGCGATGCCTGGCGCAACTACATGCGGCGCAGCACCAACACCGTCAACTATTCCGGCGCCTTGCCGCTGGCTCAGGGCGTGAAATTTTTGTGAGCCCAAGCGTCTGGATCAGCATCGCCGGGCGGCCTCGCAGTGACCCGAACCGCCGCCTTGATGCTATAGTCCGGCCTCTTCACAAGAAGACACCTGCCCAGGTGGCGGAATTGGTAGACGCACTAGTTTCAGGTACTAGCGAGTAACTTCGTGGGGGTTCGAGTCCCTTCCTGGGCACCAAACAAGAATGGCCAGCATGCAAAAAATGCTGGCCATTTGCGTTTGGGGATCAGGAAGCAAGGCCACGCCGCAAGCATGCGTCGCGGCCCTTGGGCGGGGTCGAACAAGCCGCAGGGCTTGTTCTCGCTCCGACCGCGGCACCTGCGTGCCTTGCGCAGGGACGAGAAAGGCGTCCGCATGCTTGCGGCGCCGGGGTCGCGGGACGTGACCGAGTCCCTTCCTGGGCACCAAACAAGAATGGCCAGCATGTAAAAAATGCTGGCCATTTGCGTTTGGGGGTCAGGAAGCAAGGCACCTGCGTG
>CANFIC010000263.1 GCA_947446685.1 Burkholderiales bacterium | reverse complement strand
CTGCTGCGGGCAGTTCGGCCCAGGCCAGCATGGCTTCGAGCAAATGCATATGGGGATTGGACTTGAGCGGCAGCGTTGGCGGGTTGGCCTCTTCAAACCCCAAGCAAGGATGCTTGTAACCCTGCTGCAGGCAGGTGAGCAATTGCAGCGCAAGCGCTGGCAGGTCAAAACCCTGGGCGCCAGCAGCTTGCGCCGAAGCCAGGGCGAACAGGGCAAAGGCTTGCTCATAGAGGTCGAACTCGCCCTTGACCACAAGGCCATCGGCCGTCACAGCGGCGGCGAAATGACCGGCCGGAAGCTGCAGCCTGTGCAACAAAAACTGCAAGCCATGGTCGACCGCAGCCAACGCCGGGCCGCGCCAGCCCAATTTCAATCCGACCGAAAAGACGTAGATCTGTCTGGCCACGACCCGGGTGCGCCGCGGCGCCTCGACGCCGGCGCCGCTCCAGTCACGCTGCTCATAAAAGCCGCCGTTGACAAGGTCTGTGCCCTGATCCCACCAGGCAGGCAGCGCCTGTTCGAGAAACCAGGCGGTCAACGCGCTGGACAGCCGTGAGACTTCCAACCCATCTGCTGAGCCGGCCTTGATGGCGATTGTTTCGCTCATGGCCGCGGCTCGGGCCAGCCGGCTCAGCCCGCTGCCACCAGCTTGGCGATCGCCTGACCCAGATCGGTCGTGCTGGCCTTGCCGCCGAGGTCGGGCGTCAGCGGACCTTCGATCAGCGCTGTTTCTATCGCCCGCACGATCGCGTCATGCGCAGCGCGTCCGGCGCCGCTGCTCTCGGTCAGGAAATCGAGCATCAATGCGCCTGACCAGATCATCGCGATCGGGTTGGCGATGTTCTGGCCGTAGATGTCGGGGGCCGACCCGTGCACCGGTTCGAACAGCGACGGGAACTTGCGCTCCGGATTCAGATTGGCCGAGGGCGCCAGGCCGATGGTGCCGGTGGTTGCCGGGCCGAGGTCGGAAAGGATGTCGCCAAACAGGTTCGACGCCACCACCACGTCAAAGCGCCCCGGCTGCAGCACGAAGCGGGCGCTGAGGATGTCGATATGCTGCTTGTCGACGGTCACTTCCGGATAGCCCTTGGCCATCGCATCGGCGCGGCCGTCCCACCAGGGCATGCTGATCGCGATGCCGTTCGACTTGGTCGCCACGGTCAGATGCTTGCGCTTGCGCGACTTGGCCAATTCGAAGGCGTACTTCATCACGCGGTCAGTACCGAAACGCGAGAAGACCGCTTCCTGGATGACGAATTCGCGATCGGTGTCCGGGTACATGACGCCGCCGAGGTTGGTGTATTCGCCCTCGGTGTTCTCGCGCACGACGAAGTAATCGATGTCGCCAGGCTTGCGCCCCGCCAACGGGCATGGCACGCCTTCGAACAGGCGCACCGGCCGCAGGTTGATGTACTGGTCGAAGTCGCGCCGGAACTTCAAGAGCGAACCCCACAGCGAGATATGGTCGGGCACGATTGCCGGCCAGCCGACGGCGCCGAAGTAGATCGCATCCATGCCGATCAGCTGCTGCTTCCAGTCGTCGGGCATCATCTGGCCATGCGCGGCGTAGTAGTCGCAGCTGGCCCATTCCATCGTGGTGTATTGCAGCTCGATGCCGAAGCGTTCGGCCGCGGCCTGGACGACGCGCAGGCCCTCGGGCATCACTTCCTTGCCGATGCCGTCGCCGGCGATGAGGGCGATCTTGTAGGTTCTGGTCATTTGGAATCCGATTCAATCAAGCGAAAAATTCGATCTTGCGATTGTGTCCGAAAGCGGCAGACCCCAGTCTCCTTGCGTCCGGCTGCATGCCCTCAGGCCAGCAAAACCACCGCATCTGCTGCGCGCACGCCTTGCGGCAGCACGAAGAGCGGGTTGATCTCGGCCTCGAGCAGCTTCTCGCCCAGTTGTGCGGCCATGTTCGAGAAAGCCACCACCGCGTCGACCAGCGCAGCCACATCGGCCTTGGGCCGGCCGCGGAAGCCGTCGAGTAGCGGCCAGGTCCTGAGTTCCATTGCCATCGCCAGCGCTTCGCTGCGGCTGAGCCCGCCCTGCGGCGGCAACATCCGCATCGCCGTATCCTTGAACAACTCGGCCGTCACCCCGCCCATGCCCAGCAGAATGGCCGTGCCCAAGGGGTCGCGGTTCATGCCAAGAATCATCTCGACACCGCCGCCGACCATCTCCTGCACCAAAAAGCGCTGCGGACGCTGACCCGCCTTGGCCTGGACTTCTGCGGCCATCACGTTCAGGCGCGCGCCCACCGTCGCGGCGTTCAGGCCGACCGCCACACCACCCACATCGCTCTTGTGCGTGATCTGCGCCGAGAGGATTTTCAGCACCACCGACCCGCCCAGCTCAACTGCGGCGCGTTCAGCTTCTGCCCCATTGGTGACGATGAATTCGCGCACGCCAGGCAGGCCGAAACGGGCGAACAATTGCTTGGCCTGGGCCTCGTCGAGCGCGCCGGAAGCGAGTTCGTCCAGCACCACCAGCCGCGCTGCGGGCGGGCTGGCCGCAGGCAGCGCAAATTCGCTCGCCTTGAACATCGCCGCGAGGGCCGCGGTGCAGCTTTCGGCCGAGGCATAAGCCGGCACACCCCGCTGCGTCAACAAGGCGCCGACCTCGGGCGCATGCGGGCTGATATAGGCCAGCACCGGTTTATCGGAGGCCGGCAGGCAATCCTGGATGGCTCCGGCCATCAGCTCGGGCATGGCCAGGCTGGACGAGCCGACGATGATGGTCAGCGCGTCATAGCTCGGGCTGGCCAGCAACGCGGTGATGGCGCCGCGCAGCAGATCGGGCCGCAGACCGGCCAGGGTCACGTCGATCGGATTGCGGTCCAGCACCGCCTCGCTGCCCGTCTGCAGCGCACGCAACGCGGCGGCCGTCACCTCGTCAGGGGCCGGTGTCTCGAAGCCATGCAGACCCAGGTCATCGGAGACCAAAGTACCTGCGCCGCCCGTGGAGGTGAGGATGGCCACGCGCTTGCCGCGCAACCGGCGCCCGGTAGACAGCGCGGTGGCAATGTCGAGCAACTCGCCAAAGTTCTGTGCCCGGATCACGCCGGTCTGGCGGAACAGCGCGTCATACATCAGGTCGCTGCCGGCCATCGCACCGGTGTGCGACACGGCGGCCTTGGCACCGGCTTCGGAGCGCCCGATCTTGAACGCCACCACCGGTTTGCCGGCGGCAGCGGCCTTCAGCGCAGCCGCGCGAAACCTGGCCGGGTTACGCACTGTTTCGATATGCAGGGCAATGACCTGGGTGGCCGGGTCGTCGGCCAGATAGTCGATGAAGTCAGCCAACTCCAGATCGACCTCATTGCTGGTGGAAATCAGCTTGGACAGACCGATGCCGCGCGCAGCCGCACGCGACAGCAACGAACCGAGAATGCCGCCACTTTGCGAGACGATGCCGATGCTGCCCAACGGGAAGCGGTCCATCTCCAGTGCGCCGCTGGCCGACAGCACGATCTTGTCGGTGAGATTCACCAGACCGATGGTGTTGGGCCCCAGGATACGCATCGAACCTGCAGCCTCGATCAACTGACGCTGGCGGCGCGCGCCTTCCTCGCCGGTTTCGCTGTAGCCGCTGGCCAGCACAATGGCGGCCACCGTGCCGCGCGCCGCCAGCTCGCGCACCGCCAGATGGGCGCGCTCGACGCCCAGCAGCACGATGCCGACATCGGGCACCACCGGCAGCGAGGCGATGTCGGGATAACAAGCCAGCGAACCGATCTGGTTGACCTTGGGGTTGACCGGCAGGATCTGGCCGGCATAGCCATGTTTGAGCAGATAGGACACCGGGCGGCCGGCGGTCTTGCTCGGGTCGGCCGAAGCACCGATCACGGCCACGCTGCGCGGCCGCAGCAGCAGGGAAATCTCGTCCATCGCGCTCACTCCTTGGCTGCGGATTTGGCCAGGAAGGCCTGCACCGATTCGCGGTGCTCGGTGCTGGTGTAGCAGATGCCCTGCGCCTGGCTGCCTTGCGCGAAGACTTGTTGTGCGGTCAGCTCGAAGCTCTGGTTAAGAATCGTTTTGCTCAGGGCCAGCGCGGTCGCCGAACCCTTGCCCAGCTCGACCGCCCAGGCCTGCGCGTCAGCCAGCAGACGCTCAGCTGAGGTCTTGCGATCGACCAGCCCGAGGGCCAGCGCTTCGTCAATGTCAACCTTGCGGCCGGTGAAGATCAGCTCTTTGGCCTTGGGCAGACCGACACGGCGGGGAAGGAAATACATGCCGCCGCCATCGGGCACGATGCCGCGGTGGATATAGGACCAGCTGAAGTTGGCCCATTCGCTGGCGATGATGAAATCGCAGGCCAGCGCAGTGTCGGCGCCCAGGCCCGAAGCGGCGCCGTTGACAGCGGCGATCACCGGCTTGGGCATGTTGTGCAGCAGCGCCTGTGTGTGGTGCACGCGCTGCTGACGATGCCAGCCGTTGAAGCCGACTTCGCCTGCCGGCGCATCCATGCGGCGCTGCATGCCCGAGATGTCGCCGCCCGCGCAAAAGCCCTTGCCGGCACCGGTGAGCACCAACGCCTTGATGGCCTTGTCGGCCGAGACCAGTTCGAGTGCGTGGATGAACTCGCTGCGCATGGCGTCGCTCATCGCATTGCGCTTGTCCGGGCGGTTGAAGGTGATCGTCGCGATCGCGGCTTCGGTCTTCAGTTCAATCATTGTGAAGTTCATCAGGTTCTCGGTTCAGCAAGGTGGGGCAGACAGAGCATAGTTGGATTGGCCCGGCAATCGGCCGCGCCGACTCCGGCATTGGAGTCAATTGGCCTTGCTGGCAGATTAAAACCGATCGCAGGGACGGCTCTTCAGGCATGGCGGCGGGCCGTCGCGCGGCTCAATCGGCTGCGTAGCTGTCAAGTCCAGGTTGAACCCTGTGCCGCATGACAGAAGTATGACGTTGCACAGCATTCCAGTCCCAAGACAACGTCATCAAGCCAACATTACTCGCCTCGGGCCAGGCAATGCAGGCAAGCAAGGCAACCTTGGGCGCTCAGATGGGTGCCTGGAAAGCAGGTTTGGCGTTCAGCACCATCGACAACAACGCCGGCAAGAAGACCAGCAACTGGATGATCTCGAGTGCCTACTCCATTGGCGCCATCGTGCTCAAAGCCAACTACGGCTCTGCCAGTGAATCGGCAAGCGGCGCGGCTGACGGCATAACAATGGCGGGCGCTGAAGTCGATTATTCCTTGGATAAATCAACAATTTTGTTCGTCGGTTATTCCAAAATCAACAACAGCAAGAATTCCAAGGCTTACTACTCACAGGCTGACGCATTCCCGCAGCCAGCCCTTGGCAAGAGCCCCAGTGCTCTAAACCTGGGCATTCAGTACAAGTTCTGACTATAGAGTTCACAATGGCTGCCATTGGATAACGGCATCAACCAAACCCCCCGTGTCAAAACCGCGGGGGTTTCTTTTTAGGACTTTCCATGTCAAACCGCATTTCCGCTTTTATTTCCAGGGCATTGGTCGCGTCGATTGCAGT
>CANFIC010000262.1 GCA_947446685.1 Burkholderiales bacterium | reverse complement strand
GGTGTCGAGCACCGCCACGACGATAGCCGCTGCGCCGGTCGTGATGTCCCAGGCCGCTGGCGCATTGATGCTTGAAACGACTTGGCCGGGAATACTGCTTGGCGTTTTCAGGTGCCACTGATCCAGACTGCGGCTGTAGGTATCCTGCAACACGCCACCGCTGTCGGGAAACCGGCCGATCAAAACCGGCGCATCGGAATTCGCGCTGCCGAAAAGCGGGTCATTGGGCAACAAGCTGTGCCGCCGCCGCTTGTCCACCGCGACCAGTTCGACCTCGCTGTCCTGCGCCAGGCGGCTGGCCAGCGCGGCGGAACTGATGCCGGTGGCGGTGAATACATGGGTGCGGTTGTCGAGGCTTCTGCGGGCGCTCAAGGCCTGTCCATTGCGCAAGCCAAGGCCGTTGGCCCGGAGTTGGGCCAGATCGCGCGCTTCAAGGCGGGATGCGTTCTGCGCCATCGGCTTGGCTTTGACGCTGGCCGCATTGCTCTTGAAGCGGACTATGACCCTTGCGGGTTCTTCGACCGCCGCCTGCAGGGGCAGAACGGCCAACAGCAATCCAAATAGCAAAAACTTCATGCGCCCGGTCTCCAATTTTGGGCACAGTTTATTGCAGCTCCAGCAACTCATTGCCAAGAAGCTCAAACTCGGTTCGTTCAAATTAAAAAACCCCGCCGTTAAGGATGCTCTGCATGACTCAACGCGAGTGGGTGCAGTGCGGATCGGGATGGGATGCAAGGCGCAGTTTGCGGCCAATAGCGCGTGCTATTGGCAAGAAATGCAACGCCGCAGACCGCCCGAGGCCGCGCTAGCACCAGCCGTGAGGGGTCATGCAGAGCATCCTAAAGAGCGAGGTTTGGGTTTGGAACCGTTGGGCCTACTTTGAAATCACCCGCACCATTTCCAGTACCTTGTTCGAGTAGCCCCATTCGTTGTCGTACCAGGCGACCAGTTTGACGAAGGTCGAGTCGAGCGCGATGCCAGCATCGGCGTCGAAGATCGAGGTGCGTGCGTCGCCGCGGAAGTCGGTGGCCACCACCTTCTCTTCGGTGTAGCCCAGCACACCCTTCAGGGCGCCTTCGGATTGGGCCTTGAACTCGGCGCAAATCTCCTGGTACGAGGCTTCCTTCAGCAACTCGACGGTCAGGTCAACCACCGAGACATCGCTGGTGGGCACACGGAAGGACATGCCGGTCAGTTTCTTGTTCAACTCCGGGATCACCACGCCGACTGCCTTGGCGGCGCCGGTACTCGAAGGGATGATGTTTTCCAGAATGCCGCGGCCGCCGCGCCAGTCCTTGTTCGACGGGCCGTCGACGGTTTTCTGCGTGGCGGTGGCAGCATGCACGGTCGTCATCAGGCCGCGCTTGATACCCCATTTGTCGTTCAGCACCTTGGCCAATGGCGCCAGGCAGTTGGTCGTGCAGGAAGCGTTCGAAATGATGGTCTGTCCGGCATAAGTCTTGTCGTTGACGCCGAAAACGAACATCGGCGTATCGTCTTTCGACGGCGCTGAAAACACCACCTTCTTGGCGCCCGCTGCCAGATGCTTTTCGCCGCTGGCTTTGTCGAGGAACAGGCCGGTGGCCTCGATGACGATGTCGGCGCCGACTTCGTTCCATTTCAGTTCGGCCGGATCGCGCAAGGCGGTCAGGCGGATTTTCTTGCCGTTGACGACCAGGGTGTTGCCTTCAACCGAGACTTCGCCGTCGAACTTGCCGTGCACCGAGTCGAACTTCAGCATATAGGCCAGATAGTCCGGCTCGAGCAGGTCGTTGATGCCGACCACTTCAATTTCCTTGAAGTTTGCGATGGCAGCGCGGAACACCATGCGGCCGATGCGGCCGAAGCCGTTGATACCAATCTTGATCGTCATTCCAGGTTCTCCTCAATCAACAAAATAATGGGTGACCAGCACCCGATTTGAAATCAACGCTTTTTCTTGCCCAGCACCTGCTTGACGGTTGCGACCAGGTTCTCGGTGGTGAAGCCGAAATGCTTGAACAGCACCGGTGCTGGTGCCGATTCGCCATAGGTATCGATGCCGACGACCGCCGCGCAGCCGTATTTCCACCAGCCGTCGGTGACGCCCATTTCCACCGCAATGCGCGGCAGGCCTTCGGGCAGCACGGCCTTTTTGTACTTGCGATCCTGGCGGTCGAATACATTCGTTGAGGGCATTGACACGACCCGCACCGGGATGCCTTCCTTGGCCAGGGCGACCTGCGCCAGCAGCGCTAACTGCACTTCGGAGCCGGTGGCGATGATGACGGCCTTGGGCTTTTTCTTCAGCCCGACCTCTTCGGGTTCGCTCAGCACATAAGCGCCGCGGCTGATCTCGTCGAGCCCGGCTTTGGGCGCATAAGGCAGGTTCTGGCGCGACAAGGCCAGCGCGCTCGGGCGGCTGGCATTGCCGAGGGCGAAGGTCCAGGCGACCGCGGTTTCGGCGGTGTCGGCCGGACGCCACACATCAAGGCCGGGGATCAGGCGCAACGAGGCGACATGTTCGATCGACTGGTGCGTCGGGCCGTCCTCGCCCAGACCGATCGAGTCATGGGTGAAGACATGGATCACGCGCAGCTTCATCAGCGCGGCCATGCGGATCGCATTGCGGTTGTAGTCACTGAAAGTCAGGAAGGTGCCGCCATAGGGGATGAAGCCGCCATGCAGCGCCAGCCCGTTCATGATGCCGGCCATGCCGAATTCACGCACACCGTAGTTGATGTGGCGCCCGCCGTTCGAGCCCCCGTCAGCTTCGAGACGGAAAGCGGTCGCGGCCTTGGTGTTGGTCAGGTTTGAGCCGGTCAGGTCGGCCGAGCCGCCCAGCATCTCGGGCACGGCGGCGGTGAATGCCTCCAGCGCGATCTGGCTGGCCTTGCGGCTGGCGACTGTTTCGCCCTTGGTATGGGCGGCGATCACCGCATCGACGGCGGTCTGGGTGAAGTCAGCCGGCAAGATGCCGGCCATGCGGCGCTGGAATTCGGCGGCCAGCTCCGGATGGGCTTCGGCGTAGGCGTCAAAACCCTGGTCCCAGGCGGCTTCGAGCTTGGCGCCAGCGGCTTTTCTGTCCCAGCCGGCATAGACCTCGGGCGGAATCACGAATGGTGCATGAGTCCAGCCGAGCGCTGCGCGCGTCAGGGCGATCTCTTCGGCACCGAGCGGCTCGCCATGGGCCTTGGAGGTGTTCGCGCGGTTCGGGCTGCCATGGCCGATATGGGTCTTGGCGATCACCAGCGTCGGTTTGTCCTGGCTCAGCTTGGCCTGGGCGATTGCAGCATCGACGGCGTCGATGTCATGGCCGTTGACCGGGCCGACGACATTCCACCCATAGGCTTTGAAACGCTCGGCCGTGTTGTCGGCGAACCAGGGCCCAACCTGTCCGTCGATCGAGATGCCGTTGTCGTCATAGATCGCGGTCAGCTTGTTCAGCTTCCAGGCGCCCGCCAGAGAAGCCGCTTCATGGCTGATGCCTTCCATCATGCAGCCGTCGCCCATGAAGACATAGGTGCGGTGGTCGACGATGGCCCCGGCCTCGCGGTTGAATTCACGCGCCAGCAGCTTTTCGGCCAGGGCCATCCCGACCGCGTTGGCAAAACCCTGACCGAGCGGCCCGGTGGTGGTCTCGACGCCTGGCGTGACACCGAGTTCGGGGTGGCCGGGCGTCTTGCTGTGCATCTGGCGGAAGTTTTTCAACTCGGCCATCGGCAGGTCGTAGCCGCTCAGGTGCAGGGCGGCGTAGAGCAGCATCGAGCCATGCCCGTTCGAAAGCACGAAACGGTCACGTCCGGCCCAATGCGGATTGGTCGGGTTGAAGCGCAGATGGCGGGTCCACAAGGCCACGGCGATGTCGGCCATGCCCATCGGCGCGCCCGGGTGTCCGGAGTTGGCTTGTTGCACGGCATCAATCGCCAAAGCGCGAATGGCGTTGGCCATCGTGGAGGGGTTGCTAACAGCGATTGAAGCCATGTTGTATAGGTCCGGAAAATGCAAAAACGTTAATTTTACTTGGCCGCAGAAAGACACCGGCTTGATTCATGACAAGACGGGGCAGGCGCCTGGAGTTCAGGCTAACGCATTTGTGCAGGAGCAAGCCGATGAAGCCTTTGACATTGACCATCATTCGTGAAGAACATAGCGCCCTGGCGGCGATGCTCAGATCGATACCGTTGCTGCTGGCCGAGCATCGGCGCCATGGCAGCCTGCCGGACTTTTCGGTGCTGCGAGCAATGCTCTTTTATGTCGACGAATTTCCCGAGCGCCTGCACCACCCGAAGGAAAGCCAGTTGCTGTTTCCGAAATTGCGGGCGCGTGCGCCGTCGCACCGTGAGGCCTTGGACATGCTCGACCATGACCATGCGCGCGGCGAATATGCGATCCGCGATCTCGAACATGCATTGCTGGCCTTCGAGGTGATGGGCGAAGCGCGCCGCGACGCCTTCGAGCATGCAGCGCAGGAATATGTCTCTGCTTACCTGCGGCATATGGAAGTTGAAGAACAACAGATTCTGCCTTTGGCCCTGAGGGTGCTTCAACCCGATGACTGGGAAGAACTCGACGCGGCTTTTGCCGCCAACCGCGACCCTCTGACCGGGCACCCGCCTGAAGAGCAATACCGCAGCCTGTTCCAGAAAGTGCTGGCCGCCGTGCCGGCGCCGATCGGCCTGGGCCCGGCACTCTGAAGCGGGCTCAGCCTGTGATTGCCCCGGTGGCGTGTGGCTTCAGTCCACAAGCGGCAGGGTCAAGGCATCGATGCGGGCCATCACTTCGGGCGTCAACTTGGGTGTCAAGGCGATTGCGCCGAGGTTGTCCTGCAACTGCGCGAGTTTGCTGGCGCCAAGGATCACCGTTGATACATGCGGGTTCTTGTTGACCCAGGCAATCGCCAGTTGGGCCACATTGCCGCCGAGTTCGGCAGCGATCTGGGCCAGCCCGGCAACGGCCTTGTTCTTGGCCGGATCGGTCAGGGTGTCGTGCAGATAGGCCATCGAAGCGAGCGCACCGCGGCTGTCGTCAGGAATACCATGCTGGTATTTGCCGGTCAACAACCCCGACGCGAGCGGGCTCCAGGTGGTCAAGCCCAGACCGATGTCTTCGTACAGCTGCGCGTATTCCTGCTCGACCTTGCCGCGGTGCAAAAGGTTGTATTGCGGCTGTTCCATCACTGGCTTGTGCAGATGGTGGCGGTCGGCGATCTCGTAGGCGCTGCGGATGGCGTCTGCCGACCATTCGCTGGTGCCCCAGTAAAGAGCCTTGCCCTGGCTGATCATGTCGCTCATCGCCCGCACGGTTTCCTCGATCGGCGTTTGCGGGTCAGGGCGATGGCAATAGACCAGATCGACAAAGTCGAGCTGCAACCGGGCCAGCGAGCCGTCGATCGCCTGCATCAGGTATTTGCGGTTCAGCGTGTCGCGGCGATTGACAGTGTTGCCCTCGCGGTCGATGCCCCAGAAAAATTTGGTCGAGACGATGTAGTTCAGCCGCGGCCATTTCAGTGCCTTGAAAGCCTGACCCATCAAGATTTC
>CANFIC010000261.1 GCA_947446685.1 Burkholderiales bacterium | reverse complement strand
CGCCCGTGCCTTTGCCGCGCCGCATGTGGGCCGGTGGCCGCCTGCATTGGCAGGCGCAAAACCCGCTCAAGCTGGGCGACAAGGTGCAGCGGGTTTCCAGCATCGAGTCGGTCACTCACAAGTCAGGCCGCAGCGGCGATCTGCTGTTCGTGCTGGTCAAGCATCTGCTGCATAACGAGCAGGGGTTGGCCCTGACCGAGGAGCATGACATCGTCTACCGCGCTGCGGCAAGGCCTGATGACCCGGTGGCGGCACCGCTGGCGGCTGAGGCTGGTGCGGCCTGGCAGCGCGAGATCGTCCCCGACGCCGTGCTGCTGTTCCGCTATTCGGCGCTGACCTTCAATGGCCACAGGATCCATTACGACCGCCAATATGTGACCGAGGTCGAGGGCTATCCGGGCCTGATCGTGCATGGCCCCTTGATCGCCACGCTGCTGGTCGACCTGGTACGGCGCCATGCACCGGGCGCGTTCATCCGCAGCTTCAGCTTCAAGGCCTTGCGGCCAACCTTTGATCAGCATCCGATGCGCCTCAACGGCCAGCCTTCGGCTGACGGCAAAACGGTGCGCCTCTGGGCGCAGGATCATCAGGGCTGGCTGACGATGCAGGGTGTGGTTGAAATCGGCTGAAGCAGCCGGCTACATCATGCCCAGCAAGCGCGGCAGCCACAGCGACAGCGCTGGCACATAGGTGACGAAGACCAGGAACACCAGCATCGTCAGCAGCCATGGCCAGACCGCGATGGTCAGCTCGGTGATACCCATCTTGGTCAGCCCGCTGGCGACATAGAGGTTGAGTCCGACCGGCGGATGGCACATGCCGATTTCCATGTTGACCGTGATCAGGATGCCGAAATGCACTGGGTCAATGCCCAGTTTCATCGCCACCGGAAAGAGGATCGGCGCGGTGATCAGCACGATCGACGAAGGCTCCATCACGTTGCCGGCGATCAGCAGCAGCAGGTTGACCATCAGCAAGAAGGCCATCGAGCCGAGCCCCTTGCCAATCATCCAGTCGGCCAGTTGTTGCGGGATTTGTTCCGAAGTCAGCAAGTAGGAAAACAGCACGGCGTTGGTGATGATGTAGAGCAGCATCGCGCTCATATTGGCCGAATCCAGCAGCACCTTGGGCACCTGCTTGAGCCCCATGTCCTTGTAGACGAAGACCGCGACGATGAAGGCGTAGACCGCGCTCATCGCGGCAGCTTCGGTGGGAGTGAACACGCCCGAATAGATGCCGCCGAGCACGACGATCACCAGCAGCAGACCCCAGACGCTTTCCCAGAAAGCATTCCAGACCTGCAAGGCCTCATGGCGCGCCTCGAAACCGATGCCGCACAGCAGATCGGCTGATTTCGCCATCCGCCAGGCCAGGGGCAGCCAGAGCAGGACCAACAGCGGCAGAACATAGCTGGAATCGCTGAGCAGGAGCAGGCTGATGCCATACAGCAGCAGCGGCATTGTCAGCAGGAAGGCCAGCGTGAAAACCAGTCGCAAGGCAAAGCTGCTGCGCGTCAGCAAGCGCGCGACCACCAGCCAGACGATGCCGAACAACACCGTCAGCAGGCCGCCGCCTTCGCCGCTCTTGAGCCACAGCCAGGCGGCGAGGATTGGTGCGCTGATGAAGAACAAGCTGGCCACCAGGCCACCGACTGAAGCGATCGTTGCCTGCGTGGCGCTGCGCCCCGGAAACAGCTGCATCCGCGGGTAATCGTTTTTCCAGGCCCGGTACCAGGTAACGAAGCCGAGCATCGCGGCCAGGATCAGCCCCGGCACGACGCCGGCCATGAACAGCGCGCCGACCGAGGTGTTGGTCGCCACCGAATACATCACCATCACGATCGACGGTGGAATCAGGATGCCCAGCGCCCCCGAAGTCGTGATCACTCCGGCGCCGAAGCGTTTCGGAAAGCCGGCCTTGACCATCGCCGGCAGAATGATCGAACCGATCGCCACGACCGTCGCCGGGCTGGAACCCGACACTGCGGCAAAGAGCGCACAGGCCATCACGCCAGCCAGACCCAGGCCGCCATGCCAATGACCGATCAGGCTGGTGGCGAAATTGATCATGCGTCGCGCGACGCCGCCATGAGTGAGGAAGTTGCCCGCCAGAATGAAGAACGGGATCGCCATGATCTCGAAGCGCTCGATGCCGGTGAACAGCTTCAGCGCCACCGATTCGATCGGCACCTGGGTCAGGGTGAACAGATAGGTCAGCACCGTCAGCCCGAGCGAGATCGAGACTGGCATGCCGGTCAGCATCAAGGCGAACAGCAGGATGAAGATGATCGTGGCGGTCATTTGGACGCTCCAGCCACTGCCGGCGTTTCATCCTCGATTGGCGTCACGCCCTCGACATAGCCATGGTCATGGTGCGGCAGGTCGCCGGTTTTCCAGAATGACCAGCTGACCTGCAAGAAGCGATAGCACATCAAGAAGGAGCCGCAGGGGATCGCCAGAAAAGGGATCCACATCGGCAACTCGAGGTCGGGCGAAACCTGGTCGGTCATGCCGATGGCCCAGACGAATTTGGCGCCGAGCGAGCCGATGATGCCGGTGAATAGCGCGCCGGCGAGCAGGCCGAAGAGGATGAATCTGGCGCGTAAGCGGTCGTTCAACTGGTTCACCATTACGTCCACGCCGACATGGATGCCGGTGCGTACGCCATAGGCAGCGCCGAACTTGGCCATCCAGATGAACAAGTAGATGCACAGCTCTTGCGCCCAGCTCAGATTGATCGTCAGCAGCCAGTCCTGCAGCGCTGGCCAGGGCACGCCGGAAGCGTAGCGGTGCACGACCGACAAGAAGATGACGATCGTCGCCGCACCCATCATGAAGGCGATCAGCCATTCCTCCAGATGATCGAGGATCTTGTTCAAGCTTGCTCCCGGGCCTGCCGCTCAGCTCAGAGTGCTTCTGGGTCGAAACCGGTTTCCTTGTAGATCTGCTGGATCAACTCCTTGCCGATCGTCGCTTCGCTGTCACGGTGGACTTTCAGCACGGCCTTTTTCCAGGCTTTCTTCTCATCAGCAGTCAGTGTGATGAACTGGATCTTGCCCGAGGCCTTCATCTTCTCCATCGCCTCGTCGTTCTGCTTTTGCGCGATTTCATTGGTGAAATTGGTCGCTTCCTTCATCGCGCCGTCGAGCGTGGCGCGGATGTCGGCGGGCAAGCCGTCCCAGAAACCCTTGTTGACGATCACCGCGTACTCGACCACGCCATGGTCGGAGATCGTCATGTATTTCTGCACCTCATGCATCTTCTGCGTGTAGATGTTCGAAGGGGTGTTGTCGCCGCCATCGACGACGCCGGTCTGCATCGCCTGATAGACCTCAGAAAAAGCCATGATCTGCGGCGTCGCGCCGAGCGCGCGCATCTGGCCGTCGAGGACCTTGGACGACTGGATGCGCAGCTTCTGGCCACGGAAATCTGCGGGCGTTCTGAGCGGCTTGTTCGAGCTCATCTGCTTGAAACCATTGTCCCAATAGGCCAGGCCGATGATGCCTTTGCTGTCGAGCTTGTCGAACAGCTGCTTGCCGATCTTCCCTTGGGTGACGTTGTGCAGATCCTTGGCGTTGTCAAAGATATAGGGCAGGTCGAAGACCTCGAAGGCGCGCACGCCGAGTGGTCCGAATTTGGACACCGACGGCGCGAGCATCTGCACATTGCCGAGTTGCAGCATCTGCATCTCTTCGCCGTCCTTGAACAGCTGGCTGTTCGGGTAGACCTCGACCTTGACCCGGCCCTTGGTGCGGCTTTCGGCCAACTCCTTGAACTTCAAGGCGCCTTTGCCCTTGGGCGTGTCCTCGGCCACGACATGGCTGAATTTGATGATGATCGGCTGCTGCGCGAGGGCATTGCCGAGGGCCAGCGTGCCGGCCAGAACTGCAAACAGGAACTTGGCTTTCAGGTTCATCTAGGTCTCCTCCGATTGAACTTGCAGGCAGCTTGCAAGACGAGCGGATGAGGCTCGCGAACAAGCGTTTTCTTTACCCAACGAGCTTGACTCTGCGGTCAATCCTCTTGCATTGGCGCTGATGGTAATTCAAATTACGACCTTGCTGCGAATCGTTCAGCCCGGCATCAGACGGCGCAGATCGGTTTCCGGCCTGGCTCCGTAATGGCCGATCACTTCGGCGGCGGCAATGCTGCCCATCCTGCCGCAGATCTCAAGGCTCCGGCCGGCAGTCAGGCCGGCCAGGAAGCCCGCCGCATAGGCGTCACCGGCGCCGGTCGTGTCGACCAGGCTGGCGGGCTCGGCGGCGATCAGCACCGTCTCGCTGCCGCGCAGGATCAGGCTGCCGGCTTCGCTGCGGGTCAGGGCGGCGATGCTGACATGCTGGCGCGCGTCCTCGGCAGCCTCCTCGAAGCTGTTGCGCTCATAGAGTGCGGTGATCTCCGCCTCGTTGGCGAACAGGATGTCGACGTCGTTGGCGACCAGGTCGAGGAAAGCAGCGCGGTGGCGATTGACGCAAAAAGCGTCAGACAAGGTCAAGGCCACCTGGCGACCGGCCTGGTGGGCAATGGCCGCGGCTTTCTTGAAGGCGGCCTGGGCTTCTTCGGGATCGAACAGATAGCCCTCAAGGTAGGTGACTGCCGAAGCGGCAACCAGCGCGGGGTCGACATCGGCAACGCTCAGGCTGACACAGGCGCCGAGGAAGGTGTTCATCGTGCGCTGCCCATCCGGCGTGACCAGGATCAGGCAGCGTGCGGTCGGCGCTCCACCTGCAAGTGAAGCAGTGGGGAAATGCACCCCGACGGCTTCGATGTCGTGGCGAAACACATCGCCCAGTTGGTCGGCGGCGACTTTGCCGATATAGGCAACGCGGGCACCCAATCCGGCGGCAACGGCGCAGGTGTTGGCGGCCGAACCGCCACTGCTTTCAATCCCGGCGGGCATGTCGGCGTAGAGCGCGTCGGCGGCGGCACTGTCGATCAAGCGCATCGAGCCCTTGTGCATGTCATGGCGCGTCAAAAAGGCCGAATCGGTGCGGGCGACAACGTCTACGATGGCATTGCCGATACCCAGAATGTCGTAAGTGGCTGCAGTCATATTTTTCCAATTGTCAGCCCCGGTCGAGCGGGGCGATTGAAGATGGCGCAGCGCTGGCGCTGCAAGGAACCCATGGCCATCTGTCGTCATGCATTCACCCCGAAAGGCAGGCCGATTCTGCCATGGCACCCGGTAATGCCGGCCTTGAACTCTAGGCCGGACGGCGAAATTGATGAAACTGATAGATGATTTTTTTGAGCATTTGTTTATCTTTTCTGTCAAAGCGCCGACACTGCGGCGATGAGAAGCAAATTATTCGTTCCCGGGTCCAGACCCGAGCTGTTTTCGAAAGCGCTGGCGACTGCTGCCGATGCCATTTCGCTCGATCTTGAAGATGCGGTGGTCGAAGCGCGCAAGTCTGAAGCGCGCGCAGCGGTCAGCGACTGGCTGCGTACTGCTGCCCCTGCGGCCAGCGGCAAGATCATCATCGTTCGCGTCAATGCGATCGACTCAGTCCATTTCGAGGCTGATGTGCAGGCGGTGG
>CANFIC010000260.1 GCA_947446685.1 Burkholderiales bacterium | reverse complement strand
TTGAGCACGCCGATCGCGTCGCTCAGTTCGACCTTGCCGTTGCCGTCATAGTCGGCCGCATAGGCCTGATAGGGCGACAAGGCTTTGCCGGCACCGTTGACATCCAGACCAACGATCATCTTGAGGATCGCGATAGCGTCCTGCAGATTCACCGCCTGGCTCACCGCTGACGTTTCGACTGCCGGCACGGGCATGCTTGCGCTCAATGCCAGACTCGTGCCGGTGACAGCGGTGAAGCTCGCCGCACCGCCGTTGGCGGTCGCCGCGCTGTGGCCGTCGCCGGACAAGGCAACTCCGCTGAGCAAGGTATGCGCGTTCCAACTGTAGGCCAGCAGGTCGACAGTTTTGCCGGCGCCGGCAGGCGCCTCGGTGCTGAAGTTATAGCTGCTGGTTCCGGCATAGCTGTTGCCAGCCAGGTCCTTGATCGTTCCGGCGGCGAACTCGACCGAATAGGCCGTGCTGTAGCCCAGATCGGCGCTCGGGTTGATCGTCAGCGTGCTGCCCGAGATACTCAGGTTGCTGCTGCTGGCCGCATCAAAGGTCGCCGCGGTGACGCCTGCTGCTGTCAGCACAATGTTCCCCGTGCCCTTGGTGATCGCTTCGCTGAAGTTCAGGACGATATTGCTGCCAATGGCGATGCCGGTGGCTTCGTCTGCTGGAACAGCCGTCACCAACAGAGGCGCTACGGTATCCGCTACAGCCGCAGCGATGCTCAGCATCTGATCGGCGAACTGCAGTTTTTCGATGTTGAGCAAATTGTCGCTGCCCTCGACGCCGGTATTCGCCTGCACCCGGTAACCGCCGCTATCAATCACGGTCACCGTGTATTGGCTGGCAGCCAGGTTGTAAACCGCCGTGTCGGTGCCAGCGCCGCCGTCTAGCGTGTCGTTCCCGGCGGCCCCGCACAAGCTGTCATCGCCAAGGCCTCCTGACAGGGTGTTGGCCACAGCGTTGCCGAACAGGCAGTCGCTGCCGGATCCACCGACGAGGTTCTCGATCACGCTGCCAAAATTCACCGTCACCTGGCCGTCTGCGGTGATCGTGGCCGCCTTGCTGCCGACATAGCCCCAATAGCCCGGCTCCAGGTAGAGCGTTACGGCTTGCGAGATCGCGCTGGCGCTGAGCGTGTCGCTGCCGGCGCCGTCCCAGATAAAATTGGCCCCGGTTGCACTGACGCTGTAGACATCATTGCCGGTGCGGGAAGTCAGGCTAGGCCCGTACAGGTATTGCAGCGCGGCAATATCCAGGGGACCGAAAGCCAGGTGATATTGGGCAGTATTTTTGTTGTACGACATGACCGTAAAGGTCGTGTTGTCCTCCGCGGTCGGCAGATAAGGCGCCTCATTCACATCACTCAGGAACGGATGCTTGAGCCCGAGCGTATGTCCCAGTTCATGGATCAGCGTCAGCGCGGCATAGCTGCCATCCGCCGGCGCGAGATTGATTGCTTCACCGCGATCCAGAAATAGATCGCTGGCACCCATGGTGTCCGAAGGAAGATAGGCATAGCCGGCACTGTCGGTCTGCGTGTTGTTGGCAAATGCAATAGTGTTCGGCGCCGATACATTGCTGGTCTGGACAAAATGCAGGTCGAGCACGGTCGACACATAGCTCATTGCCAGCGCAGAAAAAGCCTTTTGCTGCGCGTTGAAAGCCAGGTAGCCAAGGGCATCATCCGCATCTGTGTCGTAGGCCGGCAATGTGCTCGGGTAGGCGTATGAAAAGGTCTTTGTCGACCCAAGCAAAGAGGCAAATCGCGCCGCCTCGCCGTCCAGCAAGGCGTCGATCCAATAGGGCAGCGCCTGAGCTCCGTCGATATAGCTGACGCTCTCGATGCTTGGCGGCAACTTGACGAAGCTGACACTGACGATGGCTGCGTCGGTGCCGCCAGAATCATAGAGATCGAAATCCCGACTGGAAATCTTGTAGAGATCGTTGCCTTCCCCACCCCACAGCAAGTCTGTGCCGGTGCCTCCGTCCAGCGTGTCGTTGCCGCTGTCACCATACAAAGAATCATTGCCGGCACCACCCTCCAGGCTGTTGTTGCCGGCATCGTCCTGGAGATAGTCGTTACCGTCCCCGCCAATCAGGGTGTCATTGCCCAGTCCGCCGTACAAGGTGTCATCGCCGGCGCCGCCATCCAGGCTGTCGCCACCGGTGCTTGTGTAGGTCGAAAGGTAGTCGTCACCAGTTCCCCCCAGCAGCGTGTCATTGCCTGAGGTCTGGTCATACAAATGATCATTGCCATCGCCACCCGACAAGACATCATTGCCGGTGCCGCCAAACAAGGTGTCGAGTCCGGCACCACCGTCGAGGCTGTTGTTGCCGGCATCGTCCTGGAGATAGTCGTTACCTTGGCCACCGACCATGGTGTCGTTGCCGAGACCACCGTACAAGGAATCATTGCCAGCGCCGCCGTCCAGATTGTTGGCGCCGTCGTCAGCTCCGTCCGGCATGTCGGTCGTTCGCGAATAAAGGCTGTCATCGCCGTTGCCGCCGATCAAGGTGTCAAGCCCGTTGCCGGCGCTCAAGGTGTCGTTGCCATCGCCACCTGAAAGGCTGTCATTACCGCCGAGCCCGACGATCGAATCATCGCCCGCACCGCCAGTCAAGGTGTCGGCATCGGCAGTGCCAGTAAGCGTAGGCATCTTCAGGACTCCATGCTGACAATCTGACCTTGACTTGATTCGACCGACGCCGCCGCAAGATCGTTCAAATCAAGCGGTGCTTGCTGCACCAATGAGCCTGACTGATGCGGGGATCAACGCTCCCTGAACGCGTTTTCCTTCAAGGCGACCAAGGGTTTGGCGAGGAACTGCAGGATGGTGCGCTTGCCGGTGACGATGTCGATCTGCGCCTGCATGCCGGGAATGATCGAGAGCTTCTTGTCGATCGCCTCGATCACCGGCGTCTTGGTTTCGATGCGCACCTGGTAGAAGGCTTCGCCCTTCTCGTTGGGCACAGCGTCGGCGCTGATGTTGACGACACGGCCTTCCATCGAGCCGAAGATGGCGTAATCGAAAGCGGTGATCTTGACGTTGGCATGCTGGCCGATCTTGGTGAAACCGATGTCCTTGGGCTGCACCAGCGCTTCGACCACCAACTGGTCATCAGCCGGAACGATTTCGAGAATCGGCTCACCCGGCTTGACGATGCCGCCGATGGTGGCGACAAAAACGCGGTTGACGATGCCCTTCATCGGCGCCCTGATTTCGGTGCGCGCCACGCGGTCGGCCAGGGCCGGCATCGACTGCTGCATCGCGTTCAGGTCACCCATGGTGCGGTTCAGGTCGGCCAAGGTCTCGCTGCGGAACTGGCCGAGCGCAGCCTCGCGACGCGAGCGCATTTCAGCGATCGAGGCACGAACCCGCTCCAACGTCACCGGCGCCATATTGGCGCGGGCTTCGAGCTCGGCCATGCTGCGGTCGATGCGCACCAGCTCGAGCCGTGGCTCCAGCCCGCGTTCGACCATGCTGGCGACCGTCGTGCGTTCTTCGCGGCCGAGCGCCAAGCTTTGCAAGCTCGATTTCAGCGTGATCTGGACTTCCTGCAGTTCGCGCGATTTCTGCTCGATCTGCGCGTCGATCACGCCGAGCTGGGCTGCCTGTTCGGTCTTCTTGGTCAGATAGGCAGCGGTTTCAGCCGAGGCCACCTCAGCCGCATATTTGTTCACGTCCTTGCTGAAATGCAAGGCCGCACCACTGGCCTGCGCATTCAAGCGCGAAGCCCTTGCGTCAAGCGCCAGCAGTTGCTGGAAGCGCGACTGCTTTTCGGCATCGGGCTGCACGGTCGACAGCGCCACCAACTTGTCTCCGGCGTTGACCTGCTGGCCTGGCTTGGCCAGGATTTCGGTGACGATACCGCCTTCCAGATTCTGGATCACTTGCAGCTTGGCTGAAGGAATGACGCGGCCATCAGCGCGGGTCACGGTGTCGATTTCGGCCAGCGCGGCCCAGATGAACAAGACGACAAACATGGCTGTGATGAACCACAGCAGCCACAGGGAGGCGAGCCGCAACTGCCCGCGCTTGCTGCCACTGCTGACCACCGTGGTGGCGGCCTCACCGGCCAGGCGATCAGTCCAGCTCTGGGGGGCGTCTTTTGCTTTATTCAACATATAAAAGTCCGCCTCTCAAGCCACGGTCATGCCGTTGGATGGTGCAGCTGCGGCTGCTGCCGCCTGCGCCGCTGCTTGCTGCTGTTGCTGTGCGCGAACCAGTTCTTCAGGCGTACCTTGCATGGTCACCCGCCCCTGGTCGACGACGATGATCTTGTTGACCAGTTGCAGCATCGTGCTCTTGTGGGTGATGGTGACAAAGGTACGGCCGTCGAGTTCCTGCTTCAGGCGCTGCAACAGCTGCGCTTCAGCCGCCATGTCCATCGCGCTGGTTGCTTCGTCGAACACCAAAATGGCCGGCTTGCCGAGCAGCGCCCGCGCGATCGCGACCGCTTGGCGCTGCCCCCCCGACAAGCCTTCGCCGCGCTCGCCCAGCCGCAGGCTATAGCCTTCGGGATGCTGGCGGACGAAATCTTCAACACCGGCCAGCTGCGCCGCATGCAGGATCTCGGCATCGCTGGGGAAATGTCCGCCCAGGGCAATGTTCTGCTTGATCGTGCCGCCGAGCAGCCAGACATCCTGCAGCACCACGCCCAGCGCCGCACGCAGGTCAGCCGGGTCGATCTGACGCACGTCGACGCCGTCGATCAGCACCGCGCCTGAGTCGGGTTTGAACAAGCCCAGCACCAGCTTGGAAATCGTTGTCTTGCCCGAGCCGACCTTGCCGATGATTGCCACGCGCTCGCCGGGCTGGATCTGGAAAGACATGTCCTGCAGCGTCGGCCGCGAAGCGCCGGGATAGGTGAACGTGACGTTGCGGAATTCGATCGCGCCCTTGAATTCGGGCCGCGCCATGAAGACTGCGCCGGGCTGGTGTTCACGCTCTTGCGCCATCACCTTGGACAGCGCGCGGTAGCTGACAAAAGTCTGGTTCATCCGCGTCAGCAGCTGGGTGATCTGGGCCATTGGCGCGATCGCCCGGCCGGCCAGAATCGTGCAGGCGATGATGGCGCCAAAGCCGAGCTGCCCATGCTGAACCAGCAGCGCACCGACGGTGACCACGCTGACCTGCACGAACTGCTGCGCCAGACTCGCCACATTGGCAGCGATCTGCGCCAGCATGCGCGACTTCAGCCCGATATGCGATTGGTGCGTGACCGCTTCCTGCCAGCGGCGGCGCATCTGCGCACCGGCTCCCAACGATTTGATCGTTTCCAGGCCGCTGAGCGTTTCGACCAGGATTGCCTGCTTGTGGTGGCCGTCTTCCTGTGACTCCTTGGTCAGGCGCTTGAGCTGCGGCTGCACCGCCATGCCGGCGATCACCATCACCGGAATCGCGATCAAAGGCACATAGACGATCGGCCCGCCGATCACGAAGATGATCACCAAGAACAGGATCGCGAAAGGCACATCGATGAAAGTGGTCAAGGTGGCCGAAGTGAGGAAGTCGCGGATCGACTCGAATTCCTTCAGCGTGCTGGCCAGCGC
>CANFIC010000259.1 GCA_947446685.1 Burkholderiales bacterium | reverse complement strand
TCGCCACAAGCCAGGTAGGAGCCGGCAAAAGCCCGTTCGCGGTCGTTCGCATGCTGCCACCAGCCCTGCACCGTGTCGTTGTCGTGGGTGCCGGTATAGGCCACGCAGCGGCGCGGCCACATATGCGGCAGGAATTCATGCTGACCGTCGGCACCAAAACCGAACTGCAGAATTTTCATGCCGGGAAAGCCGCAGCCGTCGCGCAATTGATGCACATCGGGGGTGATGAAACCAAGGTCTTCGGCCACGATCGGCAGGGTTCCCAGCGCCGCTTCGATCGCATCGAACAAGCCCTTGCCGGGTCCGGTCAGCCAACGTCCCTGACGGGCATCCGGGCTGGCGGCATCGATTTCGTAATAAGCGGCAAAACCGCGGAAATGATCGATGCGAAAAACATCGGCCTGCGTCAGCGCGCGCTTGACCCTGGCCGTCCACCAGGCGTAATTCTCGGCAGCCATCTGCTCCCATCGATAGAGCGGATTGCCCCAGCGCTGGCCCAGCGGTCCCAGATCGTCGGGCGGCACACCGGCCACCACGGTCGGCTGGAAATTTGCGTCCAGATGGTAAAGGTCGGGACGCGACCAGCAATCGGCGCTGTCATGGGCGACAAAGATCGGCAGGTCGCCCATGATGGCCACACCCTTGCCGTTCGCATAGGCCTTCAGCGCAGCCGCCTGGACGTCAAACTGCCATTGCACGAACTGCCAGAAGGCGACTTCTCCGGCATGGGTCCGGCGCGCCGTCAGCATTGCCTCGGGATCGCGCCTTGCCAGGCCTGGCGACCAATCCCACCAGGGCGCTCCGTTCAAGGGCGAGCGGATCGCCATGAACAGCGCATAGTCGTCAAGCCAGTTCTGCTGTTCGATGCACCAGGCGCTGAAAGCCTGACGGTCGATCAATTCAGCCCGGGCAAAAAAGCCCTGGGCCGCAGCGCGCAATTGCTGTTCGCGCCAGGGCAGTACCGTTGCGTAATCGACATGACCGGCATCGAACCCGCTGGCTGGCAACAACGGTGAAGCCAGCCAGCCCTTCTCGACCATAGGCTCCAAGGCCACCATCCATTGGCTGCCGGCAAATGCTGAGACACCCTGGTAGGGGCTGTCGCCGGGGCCGATCGGTGTTGTCGGCAGCAACTGCCAAAGGCTCTGGCCGGCAGAATTCAGCCAGTCGACAAAACGGAAAGCATCAGGCCCGAAATCGCCAATGCCATAGGGGCCTGGCAGCGAGGTGATGTGCAGCAGCACACCCGAATTGCGTTGATCAAGTTGCATAGAAAATTTCCTGGAATTATTCGGCCCGCCGCAGCAACAGTAGCGCGCGTGCCGGCACGATGAAGGGTGACGACTCGGCGATCAACGCCAGTTGCAGCTCACGGCTGCTGTCGAACAGCAATTGCCATGGGCCATGGTGCAAGGTGAAAGCGCGCGTTTGCGGCTCGGGGTTGAAGATCAGCATCAACCGCGGCTGACTGGCCGTTGCTGCGCGCAGTTGCGCACCAAAAGCATGGTTGCCCGAGTCATGCCAATCATGCTGCTGCATCTGATGTCCACCGGGGTTGAACCAGGTTAGACAAGCGTCGCCTGCATCGCCCGGCGAAGGCGCGAACCAGCGGCCATGGTGCAGCAAGGGCTCCTGCCGGCGCAAGGCCAGCAACTCGGCGACCAAGGCTTGCAGGCTATCCGACGCTGCGGCCTGTTCCCAGGCTAGCCAGGTGGTCGGGTTGTCTTGGCAATAGGCGTTGTTGTTGCCGCCCTGGCTGTTGCCGAGCTCATCGCCGGCGCAGAGCATCGGCGTACCCTGCGCGAGCAGCAGCGTCGCCAGCATCGCGCGGCTGACGCGCGCCCTGGTGGCCAGGATGACCGGATGATCGGTAGGGCCTTCGGCGCCAAAATTGGCGCTCAGCTCACCATTGCGGCCATCCCGGTTGTCCTCGCCGTTCTGATGGTTGTGCTTGTGCATATAGCTGACCACATCGGCCAGCACGAAGCCGTCATGCACCGCGATGAAATTGACCGAAGCCTGAGGCCGGCGTTGGCCATGCTGGAACAGATCGCTCGAGGCCATGAAACGCCTGGCCAATTCGCCCCGGCCGACACCAGACTTGAGCCAGTAATCGCGTACCGTGTCGCGGAACTTGTCGTTCCATTCGATGAAGCGGCCCGGGAAACGGCCGAGCTGATAGCCGTCATAGCCGGCATCCCAGGGTTCGGCGATCAAATGCACGCCGGCCAGCAGGGGGTCCTGGCGCAGCGCAGTGAAGAAAGCGGCGCGCGGGTCATAGCCATGGGCGGTACGCCCCAGCACCGGCGCCAGGTCAAAGCGGAAACCGTCGACACCGAGCTCGCCGACCCAAAAGCGCAGCGAATCGAGCACGAACTGGGTGACGCGCGGATGGGCGCAGTTGAGCGTATTGCCGCAGCCGCTGAGGTTCTCGTAGCGGCTGTTGTCGTCACTGACCAAGCGGTACCAGCTCTTGTTGTCGAGGCCCCGAAAGCTGATCGTCGCGCCGAATTCATTGCCTTCGGGCGTGTGGTTGTAGACCATGTCGAGCACCACTTCCAGCCCATGCTGATGCAGCGTCTGCACCATCTGGCGGAACTCCTGCAACACCGCGCTCGGATCATCGCGGTGCGAAGCCTGTGCCAACCTGGGATCGGGGCAGAAAAACCCCAGGGTGTTGTAGCCCCAGTAATTGTGTAAATCGCGCTCGGCCAGGTGCGGCTCGTCGATGCAATATTGGACCGGCAGCAGTGACAGCGTGGTCACCCCCAGCGATTTGAAATGTTCAATCGCCGCCGGCGAAGCCAGCCCTGCATAGGTGCCGCGCAAACCGGCTGCGATACCGGGATGCTGCATCGAAAAGCCCTTCACATGGACTTCATACAACACCACATCGGTCGCAGCATGGCGGGGCGCGTTCAGGCGCGGGCTCAGCGCCGCCAGCAAGGGTTCGGCCACCCTCGCCTTCAGGGCCTGCACCGCGTTGTCGCGGCTGTCGAGCGAGCGTGGCCCGTCCGGGTGGCCTTGCTCGTAGCCATGGTGTTCGGCCTGCCAGCTGAAACGGCCAAAAATCTCGCGCGCATAGGGGTCGAGCAGCAATTTGTGCGGATTGAAACGGTGGCCTTGCATCGGCTCATAAGGTCCATGGGCGCGCAGGCCGTAGACCAGCCCCGGGCCCAGGCCAGGCAGGAAACCGTGGAAGATGCCGTCATGCGGGCCATGCAGCGGGTAGCGACGCAGCTCACGTGCGCCCGAAGCATCGAAAATGCACAGCTCGATCTGCTGCGCATGTTCGGAAAATACGGCGAAATTGATACCCCCATCGCGCGCCACCGCACCCAGCGGTTCATGCCGGCCTTCCTGCAGTTTTTCGGGCAACAGATTCATCGCGCTCAAGCCGGCACCAGGAAAATCGTCGCCAAGGGCGGCAGGGTCAGCAGGATCGACTGTTCCTGCTGCTGCGCGGGCTGGCTCAAGGTCGGCAGATGAGCCTCGAGATTGCCGAGGTTGCTGCCACCGTAATGACTCGAATCGGTATTCAGGACTTCCTTCCAGGCTCCATGGCCCTGGGGCACGCCGAGCCGGTAAGCGACCCGCGGCAGCGGCGTGAAATTACTCACCACCAGCACCACGCCGCCCTGCCCGTCGCGGCGCAGCCAGGCCAGTACCGACTGCTCGGCGTCGCTGGCGTCGAGCCAATCAAAACCGGCGGCCTCGCAGTCGAGCCGATGCAGCGCCGGCAATTCGCGGTAAATCCGGTTCAGGTCAGCGACCAGCCGCTGCACGCCGGCATGGCGTGGGTCATCGAGCAGCGCCCAGGGCAAAGGTGCGTCGTGATTCCATTCACCCGGCTGCGCAAACTCCTGCCCCATGAAGAGCAGCTTCTTGCCCGGATGGCCCCACATGAAACCGTAATAGGCGCGCAGATTGGCGAATTGCTGCCAGTCGTCGCCGGGCATCTTGGCCAGCATCGAACCTTTGCCATGGACGACCTCGTCATGCGAGATCGGCAGCACGAAGTTTTCGCTGAATGCATAAACCAGGCTGAAAGTGATCTTGTCGTGATGCCAGCGCCGGTGCACCGGGTCTTCCTGCATATAGCGCAGGCTGTCGTTCATCCAGCCCATATTCCACTTGTAATGGAAGCCCAGCCCGCCGGCATGGACCGGTGCCGACACGCCAGGAAAACTGGTCGATTCCTCGGCCACCGTGATCGCGCCCGGCGTCTCGCTGCCGACCCGCCTGTTCATCTGGCGCAGCAGGGCAATCGCCTCGAGGTTTTCACGCCCGCCTTCGACATTCGGGATCCATTCGCCGGCAGCGCGCGAATAGTCGCGGTACAGCATCGAAGCCACCGCGTCGACGCGCAGCCCGTCGACGCCCCAGCGTTCGATCCAGTACAAGGCATTGCCGACCAGGAACTGGCGCACCTCATTGCGGCCGAAGTTGTAGATCAAGGTGTTCCAGTCGCGGTGGAAGCCCTCGCGCGGATCGGCATATTCATACAAAGGGCTGCCGTCGAATTGCGCCAGGCCATGGGCATCGGACGGGAAATGCGCGGGCACCCAATCGAGCAACAGGCCCAGGCCATGGGCATGGCAGGCGGCGACAAAAACTGCAAAACCTTCGGGCTCGCCGAAGCGAGCGGTCGGCGCATAAAGCCCGAGCGTCTGATAACCCCAGGAGCCGTCGAACGGATGCTCGCTGATCGGCATCAGCTGCAGATGGGTGAACCCCAAACCGGCGGCATAGGCCGGCAACTGCAAGGCCAATTCCTCCCAGCTGGCAAAGCGTCCACCTTGGCCGAAACGCCAGGATGCCGCATGCACTTCATAGATCGACAGCGGCGCCTGGCGGGCATTGGCTGCAGCGCGCTCGGGCGGCAAAGCCCTGGCGGTGGGCAGCGCCGCGACGATGCTGGCCGTGTCGGGCCGCAACTGAGCCGCGCGGGCATAGGGGTCAGCTTTGAGCGGCAGCAGTTCGCCATTGGCCGCGATGATTTCAAACTTGTACAGGTCGCCCAAGGCCGCATGGGGAACGAAAATGTCCCAGATGCCGGCGGCATGGCGCAAGCGCATGCCATGGCGCCTGCCATCCCATTGATTGAAGCTGCCGACGACGCTGACCCGGCGCGCATTCGGCGCCCAGACAGCGAAACGCACGCCGTCGACATGGTCCTGTTCCAGCGCATGGGCGCCGAGCAAGGTAAAAGGTCGCGGATGATCGCCAGCAGCCAGCAAGGCCAGGTCGGCATCGCCGAGTTGCGGCCCAAAGGCATAGGCGTCGGCATAGATGCCCTGGCTGCCGTCAGCCCAGGCCACGGCCAGGCGGTAATCGAAACGCTTGCGGCGGCGCGGCACCAAGGACTCAAAAAAGTCGCCGCTTGGCTGCAGACTGACGAGCGTCCTGGAAGTCAGCGCATCGAGCAGCTCGACCTTGCTTGCCCCCGGCAACAGCGCGCGCAACCACAGACGACCTTGTCCATCGGCATGCAAGCCCAGCAAGGCAAACGGGTCGGTATGACGCCCGGCCAGCAATTCGTCGATTTGGTCCTGCTCCAGCATTGCTCAGC
>CANFIC010000258.1 GCA_947446685.1 Burkholderiales bacterium | reverse complement strand
CGCTGTGCTTTGCTTGCGGCGCTTGACCCGCATGCTGGAGCAAACACCAATTGGTCGCAGTAGCCAGCGGCACGCACAGCGCGACGGCAATGCCTTGCAGATTGGCGTGGGTATCGAGCTGCTGGCTGAACATCCATGCCAGGCCGGCGCTGCCCAGCAGGATGGCGGCCCAGGTGCGCAAAGGCAGTTTGTGGTGCAAGAACAAGCGCGAGAACAGCGCTGTCAGCAGCGGCGCCAGGGCCATCGTCACCAGCACATTGGCGACGCTGGTGAGCTTCAAGGCAAGCATGAAGGCGGTGAACATCACCGCCCAGCAAAGGCCCGAAAAGCGGACCAAATTCGGTGCCAGCAGCAACTGCCTGAACAGCGCCGGCCCGCGCTGCCAGCCCAGCACCATCGAGAGAAAAATCAGCGTGAAGGCACTGCGCCAGAAGGTCAGCTCAAAGCTGCGAACGTCCTGCAAATGCCGCGTTACCACCCCGGCCATGCTCCACAGCAAGGTGACCAGCAGCATCAGGAGCAAGGCGCGCCGATGACTCATCAAAATAGGCAATGGGGAAACACCTTGTCAACGTAGAACAAGGCGGCAGTCGCTCCGAAGAGCTTGTGCGCGCCTTGTTTCATGCCCGGGCGTTAGTCGCCCAGGGCAGATGGCCGTCAATCATCAACGCGAAAAGCGCTTGCGTTCGTTTTCGGTCAGATAACGCTTGCGCAAGCGGATGCTCTTGGGCGTGATTTCGACCAATTCATCGTCCTCGATGAACTCGACGCCGTACTCCAGCGTCAAATCGATCGGTGGCGTGACCTTGATGGCATCTTCCTTGCCGCTGACCCGGAAGTTGGTCAACTGCTTGGTGCGCGTGGCATTGACGACCAGGTCGTTGTCACGGTTGTGGATGCCGACGATCATGCCTTCATAGACCGGGTCATTGGGCTTGACGAACATGCGACCACGGTCATCCAGCTTGCCCAAGGCGTAAGTGAAGATTTCACCGGCGTCCATCGAGATCAGGACGCCGTTCTTGCGTCCGCCGATCTCGCCCTTGTGCGGCTCATAGCTGTCGAAAATGTTGCTGATCAAGCCCGAACCACGGGTCAAATTCATGAACTCGTTGGAAAAACCGATCAAGCCGCGAGCCGGGATGCGGTATTCCAGACGCACACGGCCACGGCCGTCTGATTCCATATTGACCAGGTCGCCCTTGCGCTCGCCCAAGGCCTGCATCACGCCGCCCTGGTGAGTTTCCTCGACGTCAGCGGTGACCAATTCGATGGGTTCATGCTTTTCGCCGTTGACATCGCGGAACACGACGCGCGGCTTCGAGACTGCCATCTCGTAGCCTTCACGGCGCATGTTCTCCAGCAGAATCGTCAGGTGCAACTCACCGCGACCCATGACTTCGAAGATGCCCTCTTCGTCGGTCTCGGCAACGCGCAGCGCCACATTGCTCTGCAACTCTTTTTGCAAGCGGTCCCAGAGCTGGCGGCTGGTGACAAATTTGCCTTCGCGGCCGGCCAACGGGCTGGTGTTGACGCAGAAATTCATCGTCAGCGTCGGCTCGTCGACCTTGAGCATCGGCAGCGGTGCCGGCCTCAGCACATCCGTCACGGTCACGCCGATGCCGATTTCCGAGATGCCGTTGATCAACACGATGTCGCCGGGACCGGCTTCGGTAACTTGCACGCGGTCCAGACCCTGGAAGGTCAGCACATTGTTGATACGACCCTTGGTCGACTTGCCTTCAGGGCCTTCCATCACCACCACATCCATGCCGGGCTTGATCGTGCCCTGGCTGATGCGGCCAACGCCGATACGGCCGACGAAGGTCGAAAAGTCCAGCGCCGAAATCTGCAATTGCAGCGGCGCTTCGGGGTCACCCTTTTGCGGCGGCACATGGGCCAGCACGGTGTTGAACAGGGCCGACATGTCGGGGCCCCATTGCTCACCAGGCGCGCCTTCGACCAGCGAGGTCCAGCCGTTGATGCCCGAAGCATAGACCACCGGAAAGTCGAGTTGTTCGTCAGTGGCGCCGAGCTTGTCGAAAAGGTCGAAAGCGGCATTGATCACGGCGTCGGGCTTGGCGCCCGGCTTGTCGACCTTGTTCACCACCACGATCGGCTTCAATCCCAGGGCCAGGGCCTTCTTGGTGACGAAGCGGGTCTGTGGCATCGGGCCTTCCTGCGCGTCGATCAACAGCACCACGCCGTCGACCATCGACAAAGCGCGCTCGACCTCGCCGCCGAAGTCGGCATGTCCCGGGGTATCCACGATGTTGATGTGGGTGCCTTCCCAGGAAACGGCGCAATTCTTGGCCAGAATGGTGATGCCGCGTTCGCGTTCGATGGCGTTGTTGTCCATCACGGTGTCGATCACTTTTTCGTGTTCGGCAAAGGTGCCGCTCTGGCGCAGCAATTGGTCAACCATGGTGGTTTTGCCATGGTCAACGTGGGCGATGATGGCGATGTTGCGGATTTGCTTGGTCATACGGGGCTTTCTAAAAAACTGCTTTCAGTACTCACGAGGCTTTTGACCTCATGCGGACTCAATAATCGATCGGCGATCAACTCGCCGTCAGTGATATGGGCACTGCCCAGAAATGCATGTGGTTCGGGTCCGTAAACCCGTACATGCGGTGCGTCTTCATTGCTGTCGCTGTAAAGGCGACGCCGCAGACCGTTCAAAAAACGGGCTGCTTCGGTCTGGTCGAGCCGCAGCTCGGGCCAGTCCGACAACAAGGAGTCGGGCGGACGCAGCAAGGCTTCACGCTCGATTTCAGTCAAGGCAGCCAGCGCGTCCAGGCTGATCGCCTCACCAATGGCCAGCGGGCCTGAAGCGGTTCGCCTCAGCGCGCTCAATGAAGCGCCACAACCGAGGCGCTGGCCGATGTCTTCAGCCAGCGTACGGATGTAAGTGCCCTTGCTGCAGCGTACGGCCAAGGTCAAGCGCTCATCCTGCCAGTCGATGATGTCAATGGCGTGAATCGTCACGCGCCGGGAAGGCCGCTCGATGACGATGCCAGCTCGGGCATATTCGTAGAGCGGCCGGCCCTCATGCTTGAGGGCCGAATGCATCGGCGGCACCTGGTCGATCGCCCCGGTAAAGGCCAGGCAGGCGGCTTCGATCTGCTCGCGCGTGACCTGCACATCGCATTGCTCCAGCACCTCGCCTTCGGCATCACCGGTTGTGGTTCTGACGCCGAGTCGCAGCACTGCCTCGTAAGCCTTGTCGGCATCAAGGCTAATCTGGCTGAATTTGGTGCCGGCACCGAAGCACAGCGGCAGCAGACCCGTGGCCAGAGGATCCAGCGTGCCGGTATGGCCGGCTTTCTCGGCGCGCAACAACCATTTGGCTTTTTGCAGGGCATCGTTACTCGACAGACCCAGCGGCTTGTCAAGCAGCAGCACGCCGTGCAAAGCACGACGCGGCGTCTTGGGGCGCTGGATTTTGGCAATCATCGGGTGTTGGCTTAGTCTGCCGCCTTGGTGTCGGCTGCAGCATCATCTTGTGCTACCGGCTCATCATCCTTGGCGCGGGTCGAATTGGCCTGATTGATCAAGGCGCTCAATTCGGCTGCTCGCTCGGTCGTGCGGTCGAAGTGGAAATGCAGGCTTGGCACCGTATGGATCTGCAAGCGCTTGAACAAGCCGTTGCGCAAGAAACCAGCGGCTTCGTTCAATGCTTCGCCGGTTTCCTTGGCGTCACCGACCAGCACCGAGAAGAACACTTTCGCGTGGGCATAGTCAGGCGTGACCTCGACCGCGTTGACGGTGGCCATGCCAATGCGTGGATCCTTCAGTTCGCGAATCAACTCGGCCAGATCGCGCTGGATCTGGTCGGCCACCCGGAAACTGCGGTTGGGTATGACCCTCTTATGTCTCATGTTGAACTCCTGCCTGCTGCTTTTATCGGCTCTCAGCCATCAATGCTGGGCCCTTCAAACACAAACCCCGCCACTCCTTGGAGGGCGGGGTTTGCTGGTTGAGGGCAATCCGCCTTAAAGCGTCCGGGCAACTTCCTTCACCTCGAAGAATTCCAGCTGATCGCCTTCTGCGATGTCGCTGTAGTTCTTCAGTTTGATACCGCACTCGAAGCCTTCCTTGACTTCGCGCACATCGTCCTTCATGCGCTTCAAGGTATCGATGTCGCCGGTGTAGATCACCACGTTCTCGCGGATGAGGCGGAAACGTGCGGCCCGGTTGACCGAACCCGAGGTGACCATGCAACCAGCAATCGTGCCGATCTTGGTCGCCACGAAGACAGTACGGATCTCGGCCGTGCCGATGACTTCCTCGCGCTGCTCGGGAGCCAGCATGCCGGTCATCGCTGCCTTCACTTCATCCACTGCGTCATAGATGATGTTGTAGTAGCGGATGTCGACCGTGTTGTTCTCGGCCAGCTTGCGCGCACCGGCATCGGCACGCACATTGAAGGCGATGATGACGGCCTTCGAGGCCATCGCCAGATTGACGTCGGACTCGTTGATCGCACCGACTGCAGCATGGACGATCTGCACCTTGACTTCAGGCGTGGACAGCTTCAGCAGCGAAGCCGCCAGAGCTTCCTGCGAACCCTGTACATCGGACTTGATGATCAAGGCCATCGTCTGCACATCGCCAGCACCCATGTTCTCGAACATGTTCTCCATCTTGGAGGCCTGCTGACGCGACAGCTTCACATCACGGTACTTGCCCGAACGGAAGGTGGCGATTTCACGTGCCCGGCGCTCATCGCCCAGCACCATGAATTCATCACCGGCTTGCGGTACTTCGGTCAGGCCCTGGATTTCAACCGGAATCGACGGGCCCGCTTCGGTGCATGACTTGCCATCTTCGTCGAGCATGGCGCGCACACGGCCATAGGTCGAACCGGCCAGCACCACGTCGCCGCGCTTCAAGGTACCTGATTGAACCAGGATCGTCGCGACCGGACCGCGGCCCTTGTCGAGCTTGGCTTCGATCACCAGGCCCTTGGCCATCGACATCGAAGGAGCACGCAGTTCGAGCACTTCGGCTTGCAGCAAAACACGTTCAAGCAGGCTGTCGACACCCTCGCCGGTCTTGGCCGATACCGCCACGAATGGCGTTTCGCCACCGAAGTCCTCGGGCACTACACCCTCGGCCACCAGTTCGGACTTGAGGCGTTCGATATTGGCGCCTGGCTTGTCGATCTTGTTCATCGCCACCACCAAGGGCACGCCGGCCGCCTTGGCATGGCTGATCGCTTCCTTGGTCTGCGGCATCACGCCGTCATCAGCTGCCACCACCAGAATCACGATGTCGGTGGCTTTGGCTCCACGAGCGCGCATGGCGGTAAACGCCGCGTGACCCGGGGTGTCGAGGAAGGTAATCATGCCGCGCGGCGTATCGACGTGATAAGCGCCGATATGCTGGGTGATGCCGCCGGCTTCACCCGCAGCCACACGGGCACGGCGGATGTAGTCGAGCAAAGAGGTCTTGCCATGGTCGACGTGACCCATGACGGTGACGACCGGAGCGCGCGGCAGAGATTCATGCTGCTGCTCAGACGTCGTGCCCTCTTCTTCCAGGAACGCATCGGGATCATCGAGCTTGGCCGGGAAGGCCTT
>CANFIC010000257.1 GCA_947446685.1 Burkholderiales bacterium | reverse complement strand
TTCGCGAGCGGGTGCAGCGCGGATCGGGATGGGATGCAAGGCGCATTTTGCGGCCAATAGCGCGTGCTATTGGCAATAAATGCAACGCCGCAGACCGCCCGAGGCCGGGCTAGCACAAGCCGTGAGGGGTTATCCAGAGCATCCCTCGTACATCGTTGCGTCAATAAGCTGACGAATGAAATTGATGCGTTCGTTCGTCAGGCAAGGCGCGAACCACAGCCATAGCCGTAGCTATGGCGAGGATTTGCAACGCAGCATGGCGGACGAAGGCGCGATTTCATGTCAGTGGTTTGACGCAACGATGTACCAGTCAGCCCTTGGTGTCGGCACTCAACTGGCGGCAATATTGGATCAGGCCGTCGATGTCGTGCGACTTGTCGAACACCTCGTCGGCGCCGAGTTGAAAGCATTTGCGTCGCATGTCCTGGGTGGCGTAGTTGGTCAGCACCACCAGCTTCGGCGCTTCGGACAGTTCAGCGCCGGCCTGGATCACGCCGAGCCCTGATCCGGTTTTTAGAAAAATATCGATGATGACCAGGTCGACAGCAACGCCGGGTTGCCGCAACCATTGCACTGCGGTGCTTTCGTCCTCGGCCACGCCAATCACCTTGATTGGGGCGAGTTCCTCGAGCGTGGCGATCAAATTTTCACGAATGACCAGGCTGTCTTCGACGATATAGGTCTTGAGATGACTCATAGGCTACGTTCTTGCCTCGGCTTGATTCTGCAGCGCTGTCGTAGCCGGCGTTGCAGCGGGGTTGCATGGGGAAGGGGTTAGCTGGACTTTGCCTTGGAATGAAGTCCGGCGCCATCGGCCTCAGTTCCATTTCCCTGTAGGACAAAGCCTACGTGATCTTGGCGGTTGCGCGCTGGTTCGCTCAGCGAAGTAGCCAAGGCCGTTCGGTCGGGTATTCAACGCTCTGCGAAGTCCGAAAGACCCGTCCTTCCTTGAAATGCACATTGAAGCGCAGCAGGTAGCCGCTCTGGTCGGGGGCAACGTTCCAGTCCCAGACATCCTCCTGGCTGAGGCTGAAACTGACCCGGGTGCGCTCGCGGCCCAGCATCCGGCTGACCTGATCCGGCGTCATGCCCGGCTCGATGCGCAGCCGATTGGCCTCGGTCAAGGTATCTTCAACGCTGCGAACCTTGTCGTCGGCGCCCAGTTTGACCATATAGCAGGTCTGGCCCAGCGGTTGCGATGAATATTCAAGCGTTCTGCCGCCATCGCTGTCTGCCCAGATGCGCGATGGTTTGCCATAGATTTTGAGGACATCGGCGCCCAGACTTTGGCCCGGGACGATCTGTCGTTCCATGCTGATGCAGCCAGCCAGGCTAAGGCTGAGCAGCAGCAGGGCAAGGCGAAAGATCATCAGGCGGCATAGGGCCATGGCGGATTCCTCGGGTTCGATTGAAGGTGTCAGGCCCGCAGCATCCCATCTTCGGCCCGACTTGCCAAGCCTGTTGACGCCGTCCCCTGCAGCGGGGACAGCAGCTTGACGATACTTGCCTGAACTGAGACTGTCCGGCCAAGGTATTGTTAGCGCTTACGCGCTGCAGCCGACTCACATCCTTGCGGAGGCTGGCAATGGCGGATTCAAAAGGCAATGGTTTCCCTTGGGCTGGTGTGGCGGTTTTGGCCGCATTTGTCGGCAGTACGCAGTTGGTACCGCATGCTTTCGATCAGCTGCGTCCGCCTGAAAAATTACGGGCTCAGCAGGTCGTGAATGCCGAACTGGAAGTCGATGCGAGGCTCTGGGAGGACCCTTTCACCGCCCTGCGTCGCTTTGAGGCCGAGCGAGCAGAACGCTGCGAAAAAACCAAGAAGACGGGAGAGATCAAGAGCTGTTCGGGCGGCCCGCAGAAGCTCCGCGAGCCCAGGCAACTTCGCAGACTACTCGACCGCAACGGCGACAGCGACTTGAGCGAATCGCTGGTTGTGCTGGCAATGGTTCCGGGCAACCCTTTTGTCGGCGCTGAAGAAACTCGCAGGCGCCTGCGCTATGCGATCCTGGCCGGTCTGCAAGCCAAGGGCTATGTGCCCGATAACGCAGAACGGATCGGCCTGCTTGAATTTGATACCCAGGGACTGAAAAGAGATTGCCGGCTCGTCGAAGAATTACACGCCGAACTGGGTGCTTCACCTGCTGTCGGAGCTCCCGCGGTTGAAACCACCAAGCCAGCGATGGACTGCCCGAAGGTCCATTTCAAGAACAGCGAAATATCTGGTTTGGAAAAATTCACCGTGCCTTACGAAATGCTTTCGAAGCAGGATAAGTTTCGTGAAGTCGATGCTCCGGGCAACTCGCAGCGCTTTGAACAGGTGGCCCTGCTCTGGGTCGACGAAGCGGCCTTGCCGGAATCCAAGCTCGATTCTCTGGCACGCATGCTTGATGCCATGTTCGGACCTCAAGTCGTGTCTGAACAAGCGCCATGCATCAAGAAGGAAAAGACTGTGCCCAGGCTTGCCGTGATCGGCCCATCCTCTACCGATGCATTGCGCATGGTCGTGAACGAATTGCGTGTGGCCAGCAAGGCCTTCGCTGACAAGACTGATGGCGTGGTGAGGGCCCAAGTTGATCTGCCGCAGACCTGTGGCTGTCTGACTTCCGAGCTGGACTCGTCCAACAGCAAGGCTCGATGCCCAATGGCGAGGATTCCGCAATCAGCCAGGCAAGGTTATCGTTTGCTGGCTGGCGCAGAAATCCTCAATGCGGGTTCTACGGCCTCCGACAATATGCTCGACGATTTGAAGAAACAAAAGATCGAAGCCTTCCTGAATGAACAATTCAACCGGATGCTGGGAGACAAACCGCCGGCGACGATCGATTTCAAACGCACGATCAGCACCGATGATGTCCTGATCAAGCGCCTGGTCGGTGAGTTGCAGCTACGCCTTCCGGAAGGCGCCCAACGGCGGGTGGTCGTGATTGCCGAGCGGGATTCGACCTATTCGCAATTGCTGCTCAGTGAATTGAAGTTCCGTCTGCGCGATTTCCATAATCTGACGCTCGATCCCTATTATTTCTTCCGTGGCATCGATGGCGTCACCACCTTGAATTCCAGCCGCGATGAGCCGGATAAAGGCAGCGCAAACAGGAATGGCAAGCCGGAGACCGCGCTGGAATGGCCAGAGAGCCGGGACCAGCTTGACTATTTGCGCCGTCAAGCGCAATCGTTGAAGTCCAGCGAATCGCAAGCAGGAGCGAGCCCGATCGGGGCGATCGGGATTTTTGGCAACGATGTGCATGACAAGTTGCTGGTGCTGCAAGCATTGCACGACACCTTCGCCGACAAGGTGTTCTTCACCACCGACATGGATGCGCGCTTTCTGCATCCCCGCACCCAGGCCTTCACCCGGAATTTGATCGTCGCGAGCAGCCTGCCACTGGAGTTTTATCGGCCTCAGGACGGCGATCTCGATCTGCAAGCAGGTACGCCGCCGTTTCGAAATGTCTACCAGACGGCCGCCTTTTTGGCGGCACGCCAGGCCGGCTGCCGGAGTCCTGAATGCAAGGCACTTGAGCGCAAGGCTGAACTGAAGGCCCTGGACAACCCCTCTCTTTACGAGGTGGGCCGAAGCGGTGTTGTGCCTTTGAGCGGCTATGCGCTGACCCAGCGTCCGGCGCAGTCTGCCGGGTCACGCGCCTGGGTAGCCGGGCTGATTGTCTTGTTGATGCTGGGCGGCTTGCTGGTCTGGCCTTCGACGCCGGCGATCCGTGAAGTCCGCAGCGGATTCTTGAACTATCCACCACCGGTGATCTCGATGACCCTGCCCGGCGTGGTGCTGGTGGCGTTGTATTCGGCGTTAGGCGCTTATGTGCTTTGCTCCTTGATCGAATTCGTCCATCCCCAGCAGGTCAGTTTCGTGCAAACGCTGCTGCTTGCCGCCCTGTCAGGCTTTGGTGCCTTGCTGGCGGTCTTGACGACCTTGCTGTTGCGACGTGCCTCCAGCAGCAAGACGGCGGCCGGTGTCGACGGCCTGCATGCCGGATTGCTTTTGTTGGTGGCCCTGGCCTGGGTCTGGGTAGCTTGGCCAGGTGCAAGCCGGGCAGCTTGTCAGGATTGCGAACCGGTGACCTGGCTGGATGGAGTCAGCGCTTGGCCATCGCACTTGATCCACTTGTTCGCATTGATGGTGATTCTCTGCGCGATGGACTTTGCCTGGTTCAAGACCATAGGTCGGCGAAAAGAGGATACGGACTGGTTGTTCTTGCCGACCTTGCGACCGCATTCGATGTCGCGGTCGCATGTTCGCAATCTCTGGCGCGAATGGCTCGACCACATCAGCATTGCGAGCTGGAAACGCCGGCCGGGAACGAGCCATCGATTTCTGCGCTTGTGGCTGCAATATGGGAGCCGGGGCGAGAGCGGTCCGCGCGCGCTGCGCACTGCGGCGATGTATGGCTTGACCGTGCTGCTGATTGGCTCCTTGTTCTTCGCCTTGAATGACGGCCAGGTGCCGATGGTGCCGGTACGTGGCGCCGAACATCGGCAACTGGTGCAGGCGACGCTGTATGCGATCTTGTTGCTATTGCCGCTGCTGGTGGCCGCCGTCGCAGATGCCACTTTGTTATTGTTCAGTTTCATCAAACATCTGAATGCAGGCCGTACGGTCTATCCGATGCGAACCGTCCGTCATTTCGCCGCCGCGCTCGGCGACAGGGATTTCAAAGCCTGGCAATTTCGATTTCAAGCCTTGCCTGCTGATCGTCTTGCCGGGACCAAGCGCGCTTCGGCCTGCCATTGTCTGCTCGACGATTGGCTTGATGTGCAGGTGGTGGCGCGCCGTACCGAACTTGTCTCCGGCTTGGTGATTGGCCCCTTTGTTGTGCTGGCGCTATTGGTCGTAGCGCGCAGTTCATTGTTCGACAACTGGTCGCTGACGCCTGCAATTGCGATTGCCGCCTGTGTCTATCTGGGTTGGCTGATCGTGCTGGCCACGCTGCTCAAATTGGCCGCAGAAAACACCAGACGCCGCGCCTTGACCAGCATGAATGCCGATCTGCAATGGTTGTGTGGCCAAAAAAATGCTGAGCTGGCTCAGTTGGTCGAACCGTTCAAGCGTCTGATCGCTTCGGTCGAGGGCAATCAAACCGGCGCCTTTGCCGGCTTGTTCGATCAGCCGCTGCTGAAGGCCTTGCTGGTGCCGCTTGGCGGAGCGGGTGGCACCCAATTGTTCGAGCGCTTGCTGCAAGGTCAGTGAGCCAGGCACAACTGCTTTAGCAACGATTTGTCGCCAGACATGGCCTGCATCGTCCCGATGCAACAGAATGCAGGCAAGGGTTTCAGTCAATGGCGTAATGCCTGAAGGGATCAATTGATGCATATCGGCATACTCACTGGCGGCGGCGACTGCCCCGGATTGAACGCGGTGATTCGTGCGGTCACGCTGGCGTTGATCAATGAATGCGGGGCCCGCGTGACCGGCATTGAACGTGGTTTTCTCGGGCTGGTCGAGCGTCAGGTCAGGCCGCTCAATGCCGCTGCGGTCAGCGGTATCCTGGCGCAGGGTGGCACGATTCTGGGTACCCACAACCGCTGCGATCCTTTCCATTACTTTGGCGAGAACGGCGCCGATGTTTCGTTGCGCAC